>JAPOOU010000093.1 GCA_026713245.1 Chloroflexota bacterium | reverse complement strand
TTCTGAATTGACGGTTTGGCCTGGGCGCGTCCGCCAGCGCCAGCGTGATTCTGGGCAAAGCGGTTGTTTCGGCATGCATATATGAAAATCCAGTTTTATTGCATGATTTTCCATTATAGTGTCATTTCATAGATTGTCAAGCATTTGCAGGTTTTGGATTCCGGGCAATCGCTTCAAATTATTTTTCACCACAGAGAGCGCAAGTAAGTAATGAGAATCTGAAAAAGCGACGAGTTGTAGGGGCGTTTCGCTGAAACGCCCGAAAACAGTTAGTTATGGAACGGGCGGCACAGCGTGCCGCCCCTACAGCACAGGTATTTTTTTTACGCGACTAACTTGGTCTGACTTCTGTGGTTAAATTTAAGTTTGTAATATGTTCATCAAAGCCCATATTCATTTTGAAGCGATTGCCCTGGGCCTTCGCGCCGGATTTCTTGCGGGGCAAGTACAAGTAGGGTAAAGTGTACGTGTGTTTCCGACGGGCGCAATCGCGTTAAGCAAGGCTCAGTCCGTCAGAATTGACCGGGCATTTCGCCTTAGGATATGTCAACAACTAAATAATGTTCGAGAAAGGACAATTTTCATGCGAAGGCTTCTCATTTTAGGATTGCTGCTACTCATCTTGCTGTCGGTGGCGCCGGCAGCCCTGCTCGCCCAAGATGCCCCCAAAGTATCAGTCGTAACTTGTTGGGGCGGCGCCGAAGGCGTCGGCTTCAACGCCGTTAACGCGGTGTTCACTGAGCAGACGGGCATTGAAGTTGAACATATCGACGATCGCGATTGCCACCTGCTGCCGCAAATCATGGCCAGCGCCGGCAACCCGCCGGATGTATCGGCCATGCCGCGTCCCGGCGTCATGGCGGATTTGGCGCGCGAAGGCTTGATCATACCTTTGACCAGCGGCGACGACCCCGTGCTCACGTCAGAATTTGTCGCAGCCAATTACGGTCAGGCGCTCATCGATCTGGGTTCTGTTGATGGCGAGTTCTACGGCGTCATCAGCGCTGTTAGTTCCAAGAGCACCGCCTGGCGTCGCAGTGATGTTTTCAATGATATCGGCGAAGAGGCGCCCAGGACCTGGGCCGAGTTCATCGAGTACCTGGACATCCTGGCGGAAGAAGGCATACCGTCGCTGTCCCTGGGCGCCCTGGATGGCTGGACGCTCACCGACTTCTTCGAGAATCTCTATCTCAACATCGCCGGTCCCGAGATGTACCAGAAGCTCTTCGTGACGCACGAAGTTGAATGGACCGATCCCACCGTCATCAGCGCGCTGGAGCATTTCGCCGAAGCGGTATCACCGACTGACACGCGGCTTGCAGGCGGCTCAGACGGCGCGCTGGCCACCGGATTCATCAGCGCTATCGACAAGTTCATGGCCGGCGAAGCCGGAATATACCCCTTGGCGAGTTTCGTGCGCAGTTTCGCCGAGGCCAACTTCCCGGGCCAGACCTGCCCTGATGACTTTGGCTACTTCCAGTTCCCGAGCATCAACGAAGAGTTCGCGAACTCGGTTGTGCTCGGCGGCAACTTCTGGCTCATGTTCAATGATCGCCCTGAGGTGCGCGAGTGGATGCGCTGGATGGCCGGCGCCGAAGCCCAGGAACTGATGGCGACCCAGGAAACGGGACCGCAACTGTCGGCGAATTACAACGTGTCCGCCGATGTCTACGCCGAGCCCTGCGATGGCGCGGCGGCGGCCATGGTCGCCAACGCCAATAATGTCGCCTTTGACGGCTCGGATCTGGCGCCGGGCGCGATCGGCGGCGACGCCATGTTCACCGGCCTGCAAGACTTGGTCGCCAATCCCGACGCGGTGGCTGAGGTGGCCCAATTCATTGAAGACGTGGCCGATACCGCCTACGGCGGATAGCCGGGCAGAACGTTTCGCTAAGAGGGCAGTCCCGCGGGACTGCCCTTTTTTGACAATGCTGCTTCCCGCGCGCTAGACCTGTCCGCGTCAATCGAACTGTTACGCAAATCATGCATTCGAGCAGATTCAGAAAACTGATCCCCTGGCTCTTCGCCGGACCGGCGCTGATCGCGATGGCGCTTTTTTACGTCTACCCGACGATTGTCACGATCATACTGAGTTTCACCCGGGGCACGATCACAACGCCGGCCAAGGAATTTGTCGGGCTTGAAAACTATCGGATACTTTTGACCGAAGATCGCTTTTTCTTGAGTTTCGAAGACGGGGCTTTCAGCGGCGCGCTGATCAACAGTTTTGCCTGGCTCATCATATTTCCGACAGCCGTTGTCCTGATTGGACTCTTGGTTGCTGTGCTATCCGACAAGGTCAAGTACGAAGCGATTATCAAATCTGTCGTGTTCATGCCGATGGCCATATCCGCCACCGCTGCCGCGGTCATTTTTCGCCTGCTCTATAACCAGAATCCCAACCTCGGCTCCCTCAACGCGTTTCTGGCGTCAATCATCCCCGATTTCCAGCCGACAGCCTGGTTGGGAAACGTAGATGTCGCCAATTTGGCGGTGATTTTCGCCGGCGTCTGGATTTGGACCGGCCTTTCCGTCGTTGTGCTTTCGGCCGCCTATAAAGCCATTCCCGAAGAGATCCACGACGCCGGAAAGATCGACGGCGCCAATGCCTGGCAATTATTCTGGCGCGTCTCCGCCCCCATGCTCAGCGGACCGATGACTTTCGTCGCCGTCACCATGATCATCAATGCGCTGAAAATGATCGACCTGGTGCTGGTGATGACAAAGGGCGCGCCACGCGGCTCAACCCGCATCATTGGTTACACGGTGTTTTGGGAAACATTCAACAACAATCGAAGCGGTTATGGCAGCGCGGTGGCGGTGATTCTGCTGCTGTTAGTCCTGCCCTTCATCATTTATCAGTTGCGGCAAGTTCGCCGCGAGATTTGAGGACGTGTTGGACGCGCAATCGGTAAGCTACAGCAGGCGGCGCACAAGCCTGACCGACACGCTGATCGCCCTGACACGGCGCGGACCAGTCCACGCGATTTTGCTGATCATCGGCATCATTTGGCTTGTTCCCTCTGTGGGCTTGGCTGTCACGTCGTTACGCACTCGCGGCGATATCTCCGCCTCCGGCTGGTGGACCATCGCCAGCGGCGCCCGCACTGAAACGTACCAGCTTTGGGAGTTACAGGTAGTTAAGTCCGACGCAAGCAGCGAAGACAGCATCGTCGCCGGCGATACCCTAAGCGGCGAATTACTGACTGACGCGGTCGAAGGCCTGCCTGCCGCCACAATTGGATTGGTCCGCGTCCAGCAGATCATCGGGGCGCTGGCCGTCGAGGAATTTGACAAGCCCATCGCGCTTGACGGTGTGGGAACGGTCACAATTCATGCCGACGGGTCCTACGATTTCGCGCCGGCGGCGGGCTATTCCGGCGCTTTCGTGACCGATATCGAAAGCTCGGAAGCGCCGTTAACCGCCGAATTCCAGCTACAAGGCTTTGAGTCCATAACGGGCGAATTGCTAATCGAAGAGCTCGGGGACTCAGCGCGCGTTCCGCGCGCCGGCAAAATCATCGTCAACGAAGACGGCAGTTATGAATTTGAAGCGAGGGCGAGCTTTAACGGTACTTTCGAGGCGACGATCGACAAGGACCTAGTTGATAATCCGCCCTTCACAATCGGATATGCCATGGAGCGCGCCGGCGCTCCGCTGCAAACTGTCGACGCGGGGACGACGATTCAACTGCCGCTGGCGGGAACGATTCATGTGCGGCCGGACGGAGGATTCGAGTTCAAGGCCGCCGACGACTTTGCCGGCACGGTTGAGATGGAACTCGGCATCCAGAATCCGCTACTGACGCTGGAGAATTATGAGGAAGTGTTCACACGGGAACAGTTGGCGGAGCCGGGATTTCTCAACTTCTTCAAAAACAGTTTCATCATCACAATCCCGAGCACAATCATACCGATCGCAATTGCGTCCATGGCGGCCTACGCATTCGCCTGGCTGGACCTGCCCTATCGCAATGTCTTCTATCTGCTGACGATCGCTATGTTGATTGTCCCACTGCAAACCACTTGGATCCCGGTACTGCGCATGCTGAACGCGGCGAATCTGATCGGCACATGGCCCGGTATCTGGATCGCGCATTCATCCTACGGGACGCCCTTCGCCATTTTTCTGCTTTACAACTTTTTCCGCGATCTCCCCGGCGAACTCTTTGAAGCCGCGCGCGTTGACGGCGCTTCAGAATTTGGCATGTTCTTCCGCATTGTGGTGCCGCTTTCACTGCCCGCTCTCGCGTCCCTGGCAATTTTTCAGTTCGTCTGGGTATGGAACGACCTGATGAACGCGCTGATCTTTTTGGTTGACCAACAGAAGTTCCCGCTAACGGTAGGTATTCGCCAACTCGTAGGACAATACGCCAACGAGTGGGATATTCTCGCTTCCGGCGCCTTCATTACCATGCTGGTACCCTTGCTCGTGTTCTTCAGTCTGCAACGCTATTTCGTTCGCGGCGTCACAGCCGGCGCCGTAAAGGGATAAATCAACCATGCTTCGCGGGATTCTTGAAGCGCTGGCAAGATCGAATAGAATCGCCTTGAGTTTGCCATTGTTGGTCTTAATCCTGCTGCTGGCGCAATTGCCAAGCGCCGTGGCTATGGTCGTGACGCTGCGCGTGCCGGGAGATTATGACAGCATCGCCGCGGCAATTGCCGACGCGCCCGATCACGCCATCATTGAAATCGCCGCCGGCGCTTATCGCGAAGCGCTGGTCATTGGACGGCCGCTGACACTGCGAGCTGCAGAGCGCGCCCAAGTGACCCTGGTCGCCCCTAGTGATGATAGTCCCGCCGTCGCCATCCGTGACACCGATACCGTCTCTGTCGAAGGGCTCACGATTGTTGGCGGCGAATATGGCATCTTCGTCACAAACAGCCAGGCGATCAAGATTCAGGACAACAGGGTTGTGGACAGCCGCCTGGCGGGTATCAAAGTACGTCTGGGCGCGGCGGACATATTCAACAATTCGGTTATCAACGCGCAAGCGCCCTATGGATTCGGCATCCATGTCACCAATACCATGCAATGGCCGGAGTCGCGCGTCACGGGCAACATCGTCTTCGGCAACGCTCATGGCGGGATTTATACCAATATGACTTCCATGATTCACATTAACGACAACATCGTGCGGCAGAACGGAGAATATGGCATCGCCGTCACAGAAATGTCCCATGCCGATGTGCTGGGCAATACCGTCGCCGGCACAACCGGTATCGGCATCAACGTCCTGGATATGTCCATGGCGCTCGTGTGCGACAATCACGTTGTCGATACGGTAAGCGATATTGATTCACAAGGTATCCGCAACGGAACTGGCATTACCGTCGACTACCACTCGGAAGCCTTCCTGTCGGGAAATACGATCACAGGCAGCGCGCTAAACGGTCTCAGCGTGTTGTTCGGCTCATACGCGTATTTGCACGAAAACCAGATCAGCGACAGCATGGAACAGTCGGTTTACGTGGACGAAAGCGTCGTTGAAGAGGGGGCTGGCTGCGAGAGCGACCATTGACGCCGGCAGCTTAATCTTCCGCTTCGTCGTGGCGCTATGAGTACACTAAAGACTTCGCGATTGGATAGCGTTTATATCACTCATACCCTGTAGTTGAGCGATGGTATCATGTCAATCCCAGCAACTGATAAAACCTGTTTCGCGCCTTAGATTCTCTTAGTATATCTTCAATTGCAAACCAGGCGTTTACAACCTGTTTATTTGATTCGATATCACTTCGCGCCTGAACAGTCATAGAAACTCGCGAGACCACAAGAATCGTGGTTGCAGTGGGGTCTTCTTCTTTTACTCGCCTAAGACTCTTTATCGCAGCGCCAACTCGTTCCAAGACACCTGCCTTATCTATTCCACCCTTTACCTCAATCGCACTTTCTAATCTGTCGCCAGCATGTATAAGTACATCAGGTTCTGATGCCATCTTCAAACGCCTACCATCTCGGAGACGCAACTCGAGGGCTCGGGAATAAACATTGACAAACAAGTCATCTTCTATCAAGCCTGTCCGCTGTAACTGCTCCACTAGCTCCCTACGCATATCATATTCTGCCTGATTACCTTTGCGGTTCTGCCAAGACCCTTGCGCCTGTGAACCCGCTGCCATTGCTCGCCACAAATCAAACTCGCGCCTGTTCACGCTATAATCGCTTTCAATAAGATTGCTTATTAGCAGGTTTAGACGCTGAGCGATAAACTGGGCGTATTCCGCTTTAGGGATGTTATCACTTTGCTCATAGCGTACGGTGGACGCGCCAGTATTGTTCATAGACTTTTGCGATACCATTGCGAGCATCCGATAATAACTTACAGATTTCTCTATTGACGTCAGAACGGTCGGATTGGCGAATACGATAACAGGCTTGATTCCGCCGTGGATTACCCGATTCCAGGCATCTTCAGAAATGTAAAGTTCGTCAAGATCCCACTCTAAAGACTTTCCCTGAACATTCTCAATACGTTCTGCAACCTCAATTAGTCCCCACTCGTGAAGTTTCCCACGAAAAAACAAACTCTTCCGCAACTGATCCAGTAGCCATGCGCGCTGTTCTGTTGAAATCATTCCCGCGTTCTCACTTTTTCCAGATCAGTATGCTCTTACGCAATGCCTCACGACCATATTTTCCCATCTGCTGGCTGCTATTGCCTTTCCGCTGCGGCAAAACATCAATTCGCTGTGGTGTAAAACCGATCCTCGCGGCTATGTCGGTTAGAATAAGGTCCACAGGTACAATTTCTCCGCTGTAGCGAACATTATCATTTACTATCGCCACAAGGGCGCCCTTTTTGCAGACATTGAACAGTTCAAGAATGACAAATGCCAGTTCGGTAAAATAGCCTTGAACCATGGAGATTACACCCCTATTGTTAACCTCCCGTAGTCGGCTGCGAACCCGCAATGCTTCCACCGTCTCTTGAAGTGCCTGGTGTTCATCCAAAATCGTTTTCACAAACTCATAGTCGCTCAACCTAGCGACATTTTTGTAATTATCTTCTAGCTGCATCAATTTTGGACGGTTCTCGACAGTGCAACTGAGCAACTTTTGTCTAAGATCAAGGACCTCCTTGTTGGAAACACCAAGAAACGCCAGTTCAAGCGCATAGGTACGCGTATAGTCATACCTATTGCAGTAGGGAGGCGACGTAATTACAGCATCAAACTGTGACTCGTCTTGAAGTGGGAGTGAATCAAGAACTGAATCAATTATGAGTTGCTGCTTCCCCTTCTTCAAAGACGATTCCTGGTTTAAGGAGACATCCCCGATGATGAGATCCAGAGCTCTGATGACTGCCGTTTTTACATCGACAATCCGAGGTTTCTTGAACAATTTAGTGGGAGGTCTGCCAACAGCCCTTCGTCTGGTGTTACGCAATTTCACTTTTTCTGAACGACTGTCCCACCGCAAAAATTGTCCATCCTTACTCGTAAAACTGATATCCTCCAACACAGTGAGTAAGATAAACCTCAACAACTCGCGATGTCTTGCATCTACATGCAAAGCTTCGAATTGTTCGTGGTACCACATCAACTTAGCTTCCTGCTCTGGAGCAAATGCATGACGAGTAATGGGAATGTGGGGAAAGCACTTCGTGGAGCGCTGAGGCGTCTTTGATTTGACCCAGTCCCTTATAGCGAATAGTTCAGAAATATCGTATTCATGTATTCTTGATTTAGCTTTCCAAACTATATCGCCAATTGGCATAACTTCTATTCCAGTCGCCGATAGTCCTAACTCTTGCGCCACTAGCAGGGTCGTCGATACACCCGCAAATGGATCAAGGATATGATGTCCGGGCTTAAGTTCAAATTCCTTTATGAAGTTTTGCACTAATTGTGCGGAAAAGCCCTCCTTGTACTTGAACCACCGGTGCAATGTTGCGGTCCTGTTGGCTTGATAGCTGACCAATTGCCTGTTGAACCTGCTCGTGGGCTGCAAAAGCATATGATAACGTCGTTCTAGTTCGACCCGAGCAGAAGACGAAGTAGCTCCGTCTGTGTAGTACATTGACTCATATTGAGAAACTCGCTTAGGTCGCGAACAGTCGGCGAAAAGCGGCAATTGATTAATGGTTCAGTTTCCTATCTCGGGGTCCCGCGATGTTGACCTATTATAATCTACAATTGTTGACTGATGCTTCGCACTTCATTCGTCCGACTCATCGCGGCGCCTTCCGCGGCTGCGCAAGAGCCGCGCGCCAAGATTCCCTTCCGTGGCCGGCTCGGGCGGATCGCTCGCCGGCCGCGCCGGCGCGACAGTCGCGGGCGGAGAAGGCCCCGCCCCAGCCGGATCGGGATCAACCCTAGGCGCTTCACCGTATCCGGTC
This sequence comes from Chloroflexota bacterium, assembly GCA_026713245.1. Taxonomy (GTDB): domain Bacteria; phylum Chloroflexota; class Anaerolineae; order Aggregatilineales; family Phototrophicaceae; genus UBA6055. The sequence continues at coordinate 31,644 of JAPOOU010000093.1, read as the reverse complement.
GCGTCTCGGCTGCGGCTGCGCACGTTGAGCAGCGCCTGTACGCGCTGCGTTCGCTGCTGATCCTCGCTCTGGCGACCGGTCAAGGCCGCGCGCAGGCGCGCCAAATCGCTCCGCGTAATGATCAAGCGCCGGACTGCGATATCCAGTGGCAACAAGATTAGCGCCAGCAGAACCAGGTTCTGCCAAATAGCGACCGCTGCTTGCCGCTCTCCCAAATTGTGGGCGAAGACGTCCGCTGGATTTTGCGCCAGATTGGCGCCGCCAGTTAGCTCAGCGATTTCGGCCAGGTGTCGGTCATCCGCTTCGCGAGGAACGTACTCGGGAGAATATGACATGACCCATCCATTGAGATCGCTTAGGGGCGCGTCGCCATCATCAAGCCCGGTCTGGCCGTTAATCGTCAAGAAATACGCCCCTTCGTTTTGCGGTTTGAAGGTGGCTTCGTAGCGGCCGGGCGCAGTCTGCAGCAAGGGGATGCGACGGCTGTCGCCGGCGGGATTCAATACAGCGCCGCTCAAAAGCAAGCCGTCCAGGAACTGCCCGGTGTTGTCACGCGCGTCGACCACAATTCGCGCATATTCATCTTCCAGGCCGATGCGCGTCTCCAGGTTGTTGTTAGCGCCTGCGTTGATGCTCCAGTTTACCGCCTGTCCCCAAAAGCGCGAGAAGTCGTCCCATGTCACCCATTCGTTTGCCCAGCGCGCGCTCGCGTCCGAGGTCCAGGCGACGGCGCGGCCCAAGCCATATTGCCATGAAGCCAAAAGCGGATCGGAATAAGGTTCGGGTCCGCTGAGGATGCGCTGGGCGGCGGTCTTGGGCGTGGTCGCCACATAACCGCGCAAGGGCGGGAAGCTGCTGATGCCATCAATGATTGCGTTGCTGCCTGTCACACGCGCGTTGAAATCTTCTTCGACGATATAAGAGCGCGATGCCAAGACCGTCTCTTGTGCGAAGATCAAGGGAATCTGCGCTACATCCGCCACTTGGTAATAATTGCCCGCGCCCGCTCCCGCCATTCGCTCGAGGAAATCAGCCGGATTGCGACCGATAGCAATAGCCGACAAGCTGACGCCAAACTGCTCCTGCAGCAGCCCGGTCAGTTCCACCAATCCGGTTGGGTTTGCGCCGCCATCGGTGAGCAGGATCAGGTGCTTCAACTGAGATGGCTCGTTGATGATGTCTCGCTCCACCAGGCGCAAGCCCGCCAGAATGTCCGTACCGCCGCCCGATCGAATGGTATTGGTCATGGCGACCAGAGCCTGGGCGTCGTTGACTTGCTGAAACGGCACCACCCAGGCGCCGCCGGTATCAAAAGTGCCGATGGCAACCCGGTCGCTCGGTTGCAGCAAGCCCAGCGAAAGCACGATTGCCCGCTTCGCCAATTCCAGGTTAGGTACACCGCCGCGACCGATCTGCCCCATACTGCCGGAGCGATCAATCAAATAGGCGATCGTCAATTTGGGCAAGCGCTGCTGGTCTTTGATTTGCATCTCCACCGGCAGGGTGCGCTCCAGAGGCGTCTGATAGTATCCCCCGGGCGCATAACTCTCCGGGCCGCCTATCATCACCAGGCCGCCGCCGATGTCGCTGACGAACTGATCCAGCAGAGTCATCTGGGCATTGCTCAATTCGGTAGCCGGAACATTGACCAAAATGACACTCTTGTAATTGGCCAGTTGCGCCATGTTTACCGGCAGGGCCTGTGGCGACACCGCGTCTACCAGCAGACCGGCTTGCTCCAAGGCCGGCAACAGATTCTGCGCTTCCGCCTCGCTCACACGAACCAGCAGGGCGCGCGCCGGTCCAATCACCTGGCTGAAAGCCGCCAATTGATTATTCTGACTGTAGTTGTCGCTCTCGCCCGGTACGACCACCTGCGCGGTGAAATCAAGAAAACCGCTTTTATCAGCGGTCTGGGTAAGGGCAAAGCGCGTGTCGCCTCGCTGTAAGTTCAGCGCTTCTTCGTGGATCAGGCTTCCGCCCGAGAAGATCAACAGCGTTGCCGATGTCGCTTCTTCGGCATGGATGCCGATGGCGATATCGAAGCTCTGGTTTTCACCGACGCGGCTTGGGGCGTCCAATTCTGTAATTCTTACGTCGGGCTGGGCCTCGCGGAAAAACGGCACAAAGCTGATTTCGACGCCCGAAGCCGCAGCGCGTTGCGCGCGGGCGCGGGCGTCGCCTTGTGTCGGCTGTCCGTCGCTAAGAACAACGATGCGGGGTGAAGCATCGGCCGGGAACATGGACAGCGCCGTCTGAATGGCATTAGCGATATCGGTATGGGTCGCGACCGGCACGGAGGAAAACCCGTCGATCTCTTTTACGCGGCTGAAATCGCTCTCCGGCACCGCGTTGTCGCCAAACAAGACGACCGCCCATTCGTCGTCGGGCTGTTTGTCGGCGATCGCCCCGCGAATGTACTGCAATTGCGCGTCTTCGGCCGCGGCGCCCATGCTATCGGAAGCGTCAACCAGGAAGACCACCGCGAGCCGATCAACCGCCTGCACGCTCTGCAATCCCGCCAGGGCCAGGACAAGCAGCACAACAATCGCCGTTCGCAAAGCCAGGCTGACGATATCGCGGCGGCGGCGGAAGGCGTGACGTGGAAAGCCCACATACCAGACAATTGGCAAAGCGATCAGCAGTATCAGTCCAGCAGTTGGCGTGGTGAATTGCATGGCGGTTCCAATTCCGCTTGATGGCGCGTCGGGCGCCTACGCCGATTGTAACGACTAGCGCAGCGGCTTCACAGGGTGACCGCGAAAGCGATCTGTCAGGTGGCGTCCCGCTGACGGCGATTGCATTTGTCTGCGCCGCCGGCCTCTGACGATTTCGATATCCTCGGCGCCTCTTGAGAGCCCTGTGTTCTGATCGTCCGAATCTATGCACACCAGAGCGCCGGGATGTCTCTTGCCCCGCCTCAGGGCGCATTCCGAACCGAGATACTGTTGAGATTGCCCGCCATCTCCTGGAAGGTCTCAAGCGAAGATGATGCGGCGCGCTGACTTCCGCCGGTGAGATTGCTAAATCGTTTTCGCCTTTCTTATAGTTTCGTTTACCGTATATAAGATGCCTTTTTGATTGTTGCAGGTTAAAGTATCGTAAGTGATATAGATTTCTGCATAATTTATCATATTTGGTGGACTTACGGCGGATAAAGTTGTAGAATTGCGTTAACGCTATTGTACGTATTGCGAAGGTTGTTCCCGACAAGAGGGGGATTAATGTCCGAATACGAAAGCCACGTACCCCTGACCGATTCTTACATAGAAGACGTTGGATCATACTCAGAAGACAAACCGGATATAATCAAGGTCTCGGCTCGGTCGCGTTCGACCGCGGTGGCAGGCGCCATTGCCGGCGTAATGCGACAGCATAACCTTGCCGAGGTTCAAGCCATTGGCGCGGGCGCGGTTAATCAAGCCGTGAAGGCCTTGGCGATCGCCAGGGGATACCTGGAACGGGACGAAATGGACATCGTTAGTACGCCCTACTTCACAGAGGTCGATATTGACGGTCAAGAGCGCACGGCGGTTCGCTTCCGTGTTGAACCACGTCCCTAGCTGAGCATTTGACCATATTGGTTGGCGATTGCCAACCAACAAGCAAATATCTACGAGAAGGTGAATACGGGTATTCACCTTCTTTGTTTTCGGCGACATCTGAACGAATCCTCTTAAGCAGCCCGCGCCCCCATATTGCTGATTGAAGCGCAGTTATTCGCCATCACTCATGCGATATCCTGACAAACGAAACTTGGCGCGTGACGCCGCTTCTGGTTCAAGCGGCCTGCCGACGTTTCACCAAAACCTGCTCAACCATCATCCTTTAACCGGTGTTATAATGCACAAGGCAACGGAATTGGACACAAGATTGGAGCGATGCGGTGTCGGAATTAGCGACTTTGGCGATCAATACGATCCGGACTCTGTCAATGGATGCGGTGCAAAAGGCAAACAGCGGCCATCCAGGCTTGCCGATGGGCGCGGCGCCACTGGCATACACTTTGTGGACGAAACATCTGCGCCATAACCCGAAAAACCCGAGCTGGGCAAATCGCGATCGCTTCGTGCTGAGCGCCGGGCACGGCTCGATGTTGCTTTATTCGCTGTTGCATCTTACTGGCTACGACCTGTCGCTTGAAGAAATCAAGAACTTCCGGCAATTCGGCAGCAGCACGCCGGGCCATCCCGAATACGGCGATACGCCTGGCGTAGAGACGACAACGGGCCCGCTGGGGCAAGGCGCGGCGACGGCCGTAGGCTTTGCGCTGGCGGAAGCGTTTCTCGCCAAGCACTTCAACCGCAACGGTCGGACGATCGTCGATCACTACACCTATGGGCTGGTCAGCGACGGCGACCTTATGGAAGGCGTCTGTCTGGAAGCATCGGCCCTGGCCGGTCATTGGGGTTTGGGTAAGCTGATTTTCCTGTACGACGACAATCAGATCACTTTGGACGGTGATGCCGACATGATTTTCACCGAAGATATCGCCATGCGATTCGGGGCGATGGGATGGCATTGCAGCCGGGTACCTGACGGTACGGACGTCACTGCAATTGATCGATCAATTGCAGCGGCGAAATCCGTCACGGACAGACCGAGCCTGATCGCGGTGCGCACCATCATTGGCCACGGCAGCCCCAACAAGCAGGGGACCAGCGACGCGCATGGCAGTCCGCTGGGCGCGGACGAAGTGCGACTGGCGAAAGAAGCGCTCGGCTGGGATCCGGATGCCAAATTCTTCATTCCGACAGAGGCTTTGCAGCACTTCCGCAGCGCTCTTGATGCGGGCGCGGCTGCCGAAGCGGAATGGAATCGCGCCTTTGACACCTGGCGCGGCGCATATCCCGATTTGGCAAGCGAATGGGATCGCGCCCAGGCCGGGCAATTCAACACGGGTTGGCGCGAGGATTTGCCTGGTTGGGAAGCCGGTCAACAGGTCGCCACGCGCAACGCCGGCGGTGACGCGCTGAATGCGCTAGCCCGCAATGCGCCGACCATGATCGGCGGCGATGCCGACCTAGCCGGCAGTACCAAGACCTTGATCAAAGGCGCCAACGATACAGGCCCCGGACGGGCGGCCGAACGAAACTTGCGCTTCGGCGTCCGGGAACACGGGATGGGAGCCATCGTCAACGGTCTGGCGCTGCACGGGGGAATCGTCAAGCCATACAGCGCCACATTCTTCACCTTCAGCGACTACATGCGTCCGGCGATGCGCCTGGGCGCGCTGATGGACATCCCAACCGTCTACGTCTTCACGCACGACAGTATCGGCCTTGGCGAAGACGGACCGACCCATCAACCTGTTGAACATCTGATGGCGCTGCGCGCCATGCCCAATCTATATGTATTCCGGCCGGCGGATGCCACGGAGACCGTCGGCGCCTGGGCGACTATCGCCGAGCTTGATCATCCGGCAGCTATCGTGCTCAGTCGGCAGAATCTACCGGTGCTCGCCGGCAACGACTTAGGCATACACGAAGGCGTTTCCCGCGGCGCATACGTCCTTTCCGAACACAAGTCAGGCGATATTGACGCGATCATTATGGCAACCGGCAGCGAAGTGAGCATCGCGCTGGCGGCCGCAGAACTGCTCGAAGAGTTGGATATCCATGTGCGAGTCGTTTCCATGCCCTGTTGGAAGCGTTTTGAAGAGCAGGACGACGACTATCGCGAGAGCGTCTTGCCCGACGATATAAGTCGCCGCGTCAGCATCGAAGCAGGGGCGACGCTCGGTTGGGAACGCTACATCGGCGACGGAGGGATCGCGCTTGGAATCGACCGCTTCGGAGCCAGCTCGCCCTACGCGAGAATCTATGAAGAACTCGGTCTTACACCGGGGCATGTTGCCGAAGCCGTCAATTCGCTTCTCGACGACTAGAAAACCTCATAAAGTCCATTCAAGTCTAATAGAAGTAGTTTCAAGTGAGTAATGAAAACTCGGAATGCCGCTTTTCTAACCCCTCCCCCTCCCCTCCCCAAAGCATCCGAAGTGGAGGGGAGTTTAGTCGCCGATTATTGCGATCTTATTGCATGACTTAGTTACACTTACTGAGAAGCATGTACAGTGGATGTTCGCGGCGGCGTACGATATTCGCGCTCAGTCTCTCGGCATGGACAGTGAAGAATGATCTTGGCAGAGATCACTTCACACGGCGAGACGCTTGAGCGAAACCAGGGCGAGAACGATATGTCTACCGAGTTCCCTAAAGTGACGGTCATCCTGCCGACTTACAATGAGCGGGAAAACATACCTGAACTTGTCGACGCTCTTTTCAGGCTCGATATCAGGAACTTCCATCTGCTGATCGTCGACGACAATTCCCCGGACGGCACGGGTGAGATTGCCGAGCAAATCGCCCAAAGCGAACCATACCGGGGCAAGGTCAACGTCCTGCATCGACCGCAAAAGCAGGGCTTGGGACCGGCGTACATAGCGGGCTACAAACGCGCCTTGGCCCACGACGCCCAACTGATCATTCAGATGGATGCCGATTTCTCGCATCAGCCCAAATATATCCCGCAATTGCTGGAACAAGCGCAAACACACGACGTCGTGCTAGGATCGCGTTACGTCGCTGGCGGCAGCGTAGACGAGCGCTGGGGTCCCATCCGGAAGCTGCTCAGTTGGTGGGCGAACCGGCTCTATACACCGAGCATCCTCGGGATCCCTGTCCGTGATTCCACCGGTGGGTTCCGGCTATTCCATCGCAAATGTCTCATCGGCCTGGACCTGGACCGGATCAAGGCAAACGGGTATGTCTTTCAAGTAGAAGTCATCTATGTGATGTACAAACTCGGTTACCGGATCAAAGAGATCCCGATACATTTTCCCGATCGCGAGCGCGGCGTTTCCAAGATGTCGCCGTCCATCGCCGCTGAAGCGGCGCTACGCGTCCTGCAGATCATGTTCCGCCACCGCGATCTGTCGCCAATTCAGCGCCACATGGCGCCGCAGGACACAGAGTAAAGCAGGCATCGATTCTATAGGCAGTCAATCGTCCACAGCAAACCGCGGCGCACGATTTCGCGGGCTTCCGGAACATCGAAATCGCCTACGACATGCCCCAGCGAACAATAGAATACTTTGCCCGCGCCATATCGCCGCGTCCAGGCCACAGGCATCACCGTGCCATCGACCCAGTCAGCGTGGTCGCCGCTGAACGTCGTTGTTGCCAGGACCTGGTTTGATGGATCGGTGTGCATGTAGTACTGCTCCGAGTGCATATCAAAATCGGCGATACCGGCCGTGATCGGATGCGCCTGATCTTGAATGTTGACGCGATAGTCTATGATATTGCCCGGATGCGCCACCCACTGCCCGCCAACCATGAACTGATACTCGGTATTCTGGCGGAAGGCATCGGCCATGCCGCCGTGCCATCCCGCAACATGAACGCCGCCATCGCGCACCGCATTCAACAAACCCGCTTCCTGGTCGCGTGTAATCGCGCTCATGGTGTACACAGGCACGACCATATCAACAGATCCCATAAGATCGGCGTCAAGGAAGCTGTCCAAGGACTCCGACAGCGTCACGTCCACCCCCGCGTCTCTCAGCAGTCCCGCGAATAAGTTTGAGGTCTCTTTGGGATCGTGACCGTCCCAGCCACCATAAACGATCAGTACTCTCTTGCTCATGTTCACTCCACCTTCGATCGCTAGCTAACTTGCCACTAGTATAGACGCCTGTGGCTGGATTTCATATGTTTTTTGTGGGGGCCGGGCCTGGCGAGCGTCGCTTAGGTATTGGGACTCTTGTGCAAGCGGAAGATGCTGTTTCCAGAGGCCACATAAATGATATCGTGGATCGGATAGGCTACTATGGCATTTAGCAACTCAAATTTGTCTTGCTCCACCGCCTGATAGCTGTCCATAAAAGTACCCGCAAGCGTTGTCTCATATACCGCGTGGGCGCCGCGACTGATCACGAAAAATGCCGGCGCAAAGGGACTGTCATTGAGATAAAAGCCCTCGGTCATGGTCGTGTAAAGTTCACTGCCCTCGTTGAATCCGCTAAAAGCGAAGGCCCTCTCTTCACCGGCATTGTATTTCTTCATGACCCCGTCATGGTATAAGACGTAAACATCGCCAGCCTGGCTAATGGTGAAATCGACGACGTTGCGCAGATTTGGGCGCGCGTCTTTGGTGAAATACTCCCTTGGCGCGCTGGGATAGCTGGCGCCGGAGGGATCGTACTTCCAGATTTGTCCACCTTCGCTATCCAGAATGTACAGTCGGCGTCCCCAAACCGTCAGCGCCGACGGGTTTTCCCACTGCTCGACGCCCAGAATGCGCTGCGCGTTGCAGATCATGATAAATTGTGGCCGGCAACGAACCAGCGTGCCATTTTCGTCGATCATCGCCAGTTCGTTGGAAACATCGTCAAAGGCGATATCGACGATTTGCCCGATGCTGAACCCGTCTACTGTGGCGCCGCGACGCATGTTGGGCACCGGCTCCTGCCGCTCCGCCTCTGTGCCATCGTCCGAGATCTTGATGCGATATACCAGGTGATTCTCGGTATCCAGCGCATACATGTCGGTGCCCTTGAGCCTGAGCCGCGCGATGCTGGCATTTTGGAAATTCGTCAGCGGATTTGCGACGCGGCGCTGCACATTGTTGAGCGTATCAACAACATCCTGCGCTTCTTGACGCATCGCTCCGATTACGGGATCGCCGGGCCGCATGTTCTCGCAAACATCGACGACTTGCAGCGCCGCATTCCAGGCCGAGGTGATACTCCTGCGATTGCTATTGTCCATAGAGCGCGCCAGGCTGGCTGTTTCCTGCAATCGCTGCAGGCACTGTTCAAATTCGGATTCGCCGGTATTGGACACCCAGGAGAAGACGACGACAGCAACAATGAACAGGGGTATCAGAAGGACGGCCAAGGCCATCGACCCCGCGGCGGGATTGCGGTCGCTGCCAGGTTCCGGCAACGGTAGAAACCGCTGAAACAAGCGGCTTAGGCCACCCAAAACGGCTGCCGCGCGCCGCGCCAACCGCAGTAATCCCCAGCGCAAAACGGCGCTCAGTCCGCGCTTGCGCTGAACTGGTCCGCTCGAGCCGTCGCTCTCCAAATGCAGCCGAGCTTCGTTCAACTTCGCGCTTACCTCAAGCGAAGATTCGCCTGGCGCAGCCGGCACCGGGCTTTCGATGTTCGGCGGCACCAGTTCCACCAGCATCAATTGCCCCTGTACCTTGATCGCATCGCGCAGGCTGTCCAGGACCTGTTCAATGTCGTTTTCCAACAATGTGCTGGTTAGCTGATCGACGGGGATTTCACACAGGTTGGCATCAGCCAGCACCAGACGGCTGCCCGCGTCGACGCCGTAACGCACCATTGCAACGTCCGGTTCCTGCGAGATGCCCAAGGGCGCGCTGTAGAGCGGTTCTACCTGGGCAAAGTCATCGGGAAAAGTCAGGGTCAAACCAACCGTCTGCAAAACCGAGACGACTGGCCCAACACGCGCGACATACATATCGTCGCCATGCAAGACGGCAACGATGGCGCTGGCCTCAAATTGCTGCTGCTCATACTCGCTATGCGCTTGATTGTGTTCGTAAAGGTTGCGATTGAGCACTTGGAACATGGTTCGCATGGCGATCGTGACGCTGCCGCCGGTATTGAAATAGCGTTCCGCCGCCAATACGGCCAATTGCTCATAAAACGTGGTCGGCGCGATCGTCCCCGAGGGGACAATCAACGTGAAGAAAGTGTCGCCCTCACGGCCTCGGGCGGCATCCTGCGGCGCTACCACGACCAGCGCGCCGGGCGGGTTAACATTGATCGGTCGGCCCCCGATAATATACTGGTGGCCGACTAATGCTTCCAATTCAAATGCCATACGAGAATCATCGCGCGAGCGAACAACTAAACTGATTTTACATCAAGATGTGAATCGCGCTACGCGACTGCCGTTGGACTGACAAACTGTGGTTTCCGGCGCTATAATAGCTATGTATATTGCCGTATATAAACTTCATAGCGCTGTTCTTCGCTTAGGCTTGTGAAGGGATAAAGAGCGATGTCATCAATCCCGGCAGTTAAGACGCGCGCAATAGAAAGCGGATTGCCAAGCGCGCGAAGCGGACAGCCCGCGGATAACCCGAGGCTGGACTGGTGGATGGCGATTGTAGCCTGCGTCATGATCTTCGGCCTCTTCATCGATGGCTGGGCGCACAATCATGATCGCGTCGATGACAGCTTTTTCACACCCTGGCACGCGATCTTGTATAGCGCTTACGGCGTTTCTGCGATCACTTTGGTCGCGATTCACTTCCGCAATGTCGGCAAGGGTTTTCACTGGCGGCGCGCCTTGCCCGCCGGCTATATGCTCGCGCTAGGGGGCGCCTTGCTTTTCGCCATGGGCGGTTTGGGCGATATGGTCTGGCACGGGCTATTCGGCATTGAAGAAAGCATCGAGGCGCTGCTAAGCCCGACGCATCTTTTGCTGGCGGCATCCGGTCTGCTGATTGTCACCGGTCCCATCCGCGCGCTATGGCAGCGCCAAAGCGAGGACAACTGGCGCAGCCTGCTGCCGGCCATCCTGGCGCTGACCATGACCGCCTCGGTCTTCACCTTCTTCATGGGCTTCGCTACCGTCACCGGCAGGATCCACATATTGACGGGTCCCAGGCCAGAGGCACATAGCTTGTATGACGTTTATGGCGTACTGGCGCTGGTCGTGCATAGCAATATCTTGCTCGGCGTCGTACTTTTCAGCAGCCGGCGCTGGCGCCTGCCATTTGGCGTGTTCACGCTGGTATATACGGTCAATGCTTTGTTGATGACCTGGATGCACCTGCGCGCAAACGCCGATTTCTTGCTGGTCATAAACGCCGCTGTCGCCGGCTTGCTCTGCGATTGGCTGCTGAGCCGCAAGATGATCGAATCGACGAAGGGCTTGCGCCTGTTCTCTTGTCTGCTCCCCTTCGTTTTTAGTTTGGGCGCGCTGCTTGTTATCCAGATCCTGGGCGCCGGCGCCTGGGACAAAGGCGGCCTCTGGTGGGAGATTCACATGTGGCTGGGCGCGCCGGTGCTGGCTGGCGCATTTGGCTACGGACTGAGTTTGCTCATCCATCCCCCCGCCTCGCCAGTTGAGGTTCCAGCTTAGGCCATCACGTTGACTATAGCCCGGCGAAAGTTCAACTGCGTCCTCATCTTCGTTTTGCTCTTGACAGCCTGCCGTCAGCAACACCTGTCTTCCAACGACATTAGTCTCGATATCTCGGTCGACGGACTGCTGGTGGGCCAGTCCCAAATCAGCGTCAGCGTTCGCGACAAGAATAGCAATTCGATTGAAAACCCGGGCGCTATTGCCCTGCGCGGCGATATGGATCACGCCGGCATGGCGCCGGTCTTCGCCGAATCGAGCGAAGCAATCAATGGCGTTTTTACCGTGCCATTCGAATGGACCATGGCCGGCGCCTGGATCCTGGAAGCAAACCTGACCCTGGACTCGGGCGAACGTGTTACAGAAAGTATCCGCTACGAGGTCCGTTCGCCAGCCGGGGATCACGAGATGCCGAGCATGGATCACAATGAAGGGGACCACCGGGCGCCGGAAGGATCCGGTCACAATAACGCCAATGGCGAATCCAGCGCCGTCTACATGCAAATCGATAACAGCGGCGCGTCAGCCGTCGCCATTGCCGCGGCCAACAGCAGCGCCGCCGATCAGGTCGAGTTTCACCGCAGCATCGTCGAGGACGACATCGCGCGCATGGAATCTGTCGAGATCCTGGTCATTCCCGCCGGCGAGAGCCTTGAGCTCCGCCCGGGCGGCTTGCACATTATGTTGCGGCAACTGAAGACCGACTTGAAACCCGGCGCCAGCATCGGTCTACAGCTGGAGTTGGCATCAGGCGAGATGACCCAACTATCTGTTCCGATTTTGCACATGCTCATGGATGAAGAGCTGGCGCCAACCGTGGTTGGCGACCTGGCATTTAGCAAGCTCTGGGCGCGCCCGGCGAGCGCCGGCGTCACGGGTGACAACAGTTATGACGAGTCCGGCAGTTCAAAGTGAGGCGCCGTCACCAATGAATAGCGACAGTCCGAGCCTTCTGACCGGACTTATGCGCCGCCAAGCCAGCGCGCCAACCGGAACTCGCGCATACCCTCGGGCATCAGCGCAAGCAGCGCCGCGCCTTCTTCGGCATCCAAAGGGCGCAAGATGATGAGTACCAACGCATACGCTAGCGTTGCAATCGCCAGGACGAACAGGCCTTGCCCGAATATCATCATCACCAGGAACATGACCGCGAAAGCGGCTAAAGGGCGCCACAGCAAACTGACGACCCTCACCCCGGGCAGTGATCCGCGCAGCAGATACATGAATGGCAGGAACAGAATCACTTCGGAAGCGATGGTAGCGATCGCCGCCGCCTGAAAGCCGTACTGCGGGATGAAAATTATATTGGCGGCGATGTTAAATATGACCGCGCCCCCAAAGGCGCGCGTGATCAGTCTCTGCCGCCCCAGCGCGACCAGCACGTATTGCATCAAACTGTTCATCCAGCCGAAAGGAATGCTCCAGATCATCAATTGCAATGCGATGGCGCCGTCGGGAACATACCTGGCGCCGCCCAAGATCAGCGTCAATGGTTCAGCCAATACAGTGAATATCATGGCCAGGGGCAAGGTAATGGCAAATAGCAATTTGATGCCAAAGGTGCAACTGCGCGTCAATGCCGCGAGGCTTTCTTTTGCCTGGCGCGACATCACCGGGAATAGCGCCTGGGTGAAAAAAGCCGGCACGATGTTGATAGCCAGCAGCCATTTATAGGCTGTGCTGTATTGGGCGACGGTTTCCGCGCCTTTGATCGCTTGCAATATGACGATATCGATCTGGAAAAAAATGGTGGCCAGGAAGTGATTGAGCATCAAGGGGAAGCTTTCGCCCAGCATTTCGCCGATCAATCTGCGATCGGGCAGCCGCTGAGCGATTTTGCCGATCAAGCGCCGTCCCGCCCATACAAGAACCAGCAGCGTCAAGATATTGTTGAAGATGCTGACAGTCGCCAAACCAACGATGCCATGCCCCAGCAAGAGCGCGATAACCCCAAAGATCGCCTTGTTGACGGTTGTAATGGTGGCGATGACCGCCGGTTTTTCCGCCTGTTCGTTCGCATAGAAGAGCGATGTCATGCCCTTGGACAAGCTGGCGGGGAACAAGCCCAGGTAGAGCAAGCCGATCGCTGTCAGGCCCTCCGCGCTAATAGCCTCTACACCGGAGCTTTGCCACAGCAGCAATGCGCCCGCCAACATCGGCGCGCCGACAAGGCTCAAAAACAGACGAAAGAAGGACGTATTGTAGAAATAGTGTCCAGCGCGGCTCTTGCGCTGAGAGGCTTCGCGGATCAGAAACAGATCCAGACCGAAATTGGTAAAAATATCGAACCAGACGAACAAGACCACCGCAAAGCTGTAGATGCCGATGTCATACGGTTGCAGCAGCCTGTACATCACAATGGCAAAAGCCATATCAATTCCGCGATTGAACAAGTTGAGAATGATTGGCGCCAGGCTGTTCCGCGCGACTCTGGCCACGCTCGACGAACTCTCGGTATTCATGCCAATATAAGCCCGCCAGAACCAGGCGCCGAATAAGAGCACAGTCAAAACGACGCAGATCGTCGAGGCAAACATGCCTAGATGTACGCTCGCCGGGCTGTATACCAGCCTCACCGTCCAATGCCCCGCCGACAATTCAACTCCCTGGAAGTTCGCCAGCACCAGACGCACCGCCAAGCCAAACTCCGCCGATTCTCCGCTTCCCCAGGGGCGGGCGAAGGCGCGCCAGCCCGGGGCATAACTCTCGCTGACCACCAGCCAGCTCGCTTCATCCAGGCTTATGTCAACGAATTTTTCACGCGCGGTATCGCGGGAGATAGATGCCGGCTGATATTTGGGGATATGCAAGGTAGAACCGGTATTGGCGAATTCGCCAAACCTGAAGCCCCCGCCCGGTTCGGCAAGCCAGCGCGGATCCCAATCGTCTTTGGCAACTGCGAAAGCCCGCGGCATAAAAGACTCGTTCTCCCATATGGTTACGGCTTGGTCGGCGTAAACGGTCTTCCAACCAGCCGGGGGGCTTTGCCAGTCGCGCGGGGTCAAGACATAGCGGATATTAAGCAAGTTGAAGAGATCGGCGGCGAGCACGGCTTCATATCCGCCGGCATGATTCCAGTCCGGCAAGGTATAGACCGGTGATATCTGATTGTGGTCCAGAAAACGCTGCGGCTGCAGGGCGCGCATGGTCGCCACATACCCGGCGGGTATGATGCTTTCGTAACCGCGGACATCATCGAGTCCATAGCTCATGCTCACATTGGGACTAAGAATGGGCGGCTGCTCCGGATCAGCTTCCAGGCTCGTTATTCGAAAGTGCCCATCTTGGCCCTGCAAGAACTCTATCGCCGGCGGCGTGAACTCCAGGAGCAACGGATCGCTCGCAGGATTGAAACCGAAACTCGTGATGAACAAATCAGCGGCGGTTATCAGCAGCGCGAGAGCCATCCAGACCCGTGATCGCCGACGTGCCGCCCAGAGAAAAATCACGCCGCTGGCGAGCAAGATTATCGCCAGAGCTAGGAACTGTGGAAATTGATAGCTGAAAAACATGCGCCCGTCAGCAAACGCTCTGTCAGCTCCAGCTAATTCCGCGACGATCATGTCAAAGAGCGGCTGCAATTGTTCGAAGCTGCTGTAACTGTAGACTGCTCCGCCCAGGAACGCGCCACCAAGCGCCAGGATCAGCAGCCCCAGGACGCCAATCGGGAACCCGGAACGACGTCGCTCTGCCAACAAATGAAGACCAATTCCCGACATGGCCGCTACCGCCATAGTCAGTATGTACACCCATCGAAAAGGTGAATTCAACTGATTCATGCCCGGCAGGCTAAATACAAAAGCATAAGTTGGCGCGCCGAACATAAAAGAGAGCGCCGACAAAGCGATCAACGTCAGAGCGATGACGGCCCCGGCGAATCGCCGGCGACTTATGCCGGCAAAAAAGGCGTAAGCCGCAAGGATCAAGGGCAAAACACCCAGGTAAAGCGCGCTTTCCACATAGTTCTTGATGCTCCAATTGATGTAATCAATGGATTGCCCGGCGGCGTTTCTTAAGTCGCTGACGCGTTCCATCGTGAACACGTCGACATAACTATGATGGGTGGGATTGCCATAGAAGTTCGGAATCAGAAACTGCAATATGTCGCGCGGCTTTAGCGCATAAGCCAACACCGCCTCGAGGTTGTCGCGCTCGGCGCGCCAATTGGTCCCCGCGAATTCGACCAGGGGCGCCAACTGCAGCCCGGCCAAACCGGTCCCCAAGAGCACGATCAACAGCAACCAGATCGCATTTTTCACCGCCCAGCCAAGGGGAACCGCTCCATCAGTTTTCCAACGTCTGGCAACCTCATAGAGCAGACGCAAGCCCGCATAAACCAATGTGGTCATCATCGTATAAATGGAAACTTCAATGTGCCCGGCGAGGATATTAAAGGCAATCGCAAGCGCCCCAATCACAACCCAGGGGATGGCGGTGCCGCGGAAGATCCACAAAGTGCGGCCCCGCAGGATGTTCTCGACCATCCAAAGAGCCAGCGGCAACCAGACTGCGGCCGCAGCCACCATGGGAAAAAGCGCGCTTGCGATCAGGAATCCCGACAACTGATAGACCAGGCCGGCCAACGCCGCGCCGAAGCGGTTGCTGCCCAAACTCCGCAAGTATCCGGCCATGCACATCCCAGCCATCCAGAGGCTAAGCACGATGAACCAGCCGTAAGCGCTACTCAAGGGCAGCAAATAATAAATGATGCTGAGTGGGTACAAAGCGGAATGCTGCCCGGCCGCCCAGAACGGTATACCGGCAAATAGGTGCGGGTTCCAAAGCGGGATCTCCCCTTGAGAGATCTGCTCGCGGATGAATGACTTCCACTGGTAATTCTGCAGCACCATGTCCGAGATCAAGTGGTTCTGCGGTACGGCGGGGGCGCCCACGACTTCGCGGTAGGCGGCGTGCGGCAGAAACTGGTAGAGGTTCTCGGCTGGCAGCAGCGTACGATCGCCCAAAGTTTGCTGATGGAACATCAACAACGGCAATAGCAACAAAAATACGATCAGGCTCAGATCCGGAAGGATGCGGCGCCACAGGTTCCTTGTCATCGGATAGATTCGGAACTCCGTCTTAAGCTGCTGCGCTGCTCAAATTGAAGCAACGACTGTTTGTTATACACAGACGCGTCAATATGCGCCAGCCAGAGGAATCGCCACATGGATATCCCAAGTTCCAGTCATTATATCCCAAAAACCAGGACCTATATCCCTTGCGCGCCCTCAGAATCGGCATACAATGAAAGACGTTCGACCTGCTGCCGCAGGCGCGTTTACAGCGAATCGCGTCCCAGGAAGCCGTTTTTTCTCGTGACGCCAATCTCACCACCATATAACGAGAGCCGAGTCATCGAACGTTTTTCTGGCTAAATTAGTCCGACTGTTTGGAACCGACCCATGGCGGACAGCCTATTCGACAACCGCTACCGCTACAATTTCATTTATCCGCGCGGACGCTCCGGCGAGACTTTGCGCGCGGTGGACACAGCGACCGACGACCGTCCGGTAGTGATAAAGCGCCCCGCGCCCAACGATGCGCCGCCCATCCGCGCCGGCCAAGAAGTCAGCATCGTCAACGAACGGGAAGCGCTTTCCCGCCTTGCCGGCCATCCGACTTTAACTGAACTGGTCGGCAGCGGGCAATTCTTCGTTGGCGGCATCCCGCACCAATATATCGTGATGGAACGCGCGGAAGGCATCATTGTCGCCGATGAAGTCGTCCGGCTTGCCGCGCAAAACGAACGCCTGCCAGAACTGGAAATGCTGGAGATTGTCGACCGGCTCATCCATCTCTTGCAAGCCGCGCATGATAAAGACATCGTCTATAACGATGTTGATGCCAAGCATCTCTTTTGGAATCGAGAAAACTATACGCTCAAGGTAATTGATTGGGGCAATGCGATTTTCCTCGAGGGCGATGAAGCGACCTCGCAAGGCATCAGCCGCCAGACCGACATTTACCAAGTCGGTGAGTTACTGTATTTCATCTTGTCTGGCGGACACAGGGTAGACGTCCCGCGCGACGCCGGGCACGATTTCAGGCTGGATTTTCATCAAGATGCGCAGAATGTCAACCAACGCCTGCAAGACATCGTCAGTAAAGCCGTACATCCCAACCTTCGCTTTCGCCATACATCGTTGAAAGCGCTCAACGCCGACCTGTCACGTTACCGCACTCCTTTGGAGCACGTTCGCAACGCGATCGTATCCCGTACCATTACCAGGCTCAAGAACCCCAATCTCAGCCGCAACGAACTGCTTACGCTGCAAAATCAACTTGAATCGGCGATTCATCAGAACCCCGCCTATCCGGTCGCCCGCTCCACCCACTCTGGTATTGTTGACCGCCTGCGCGATCTGGAAGTCTCTGCCGATCTGGATGCCGTAAAAATATACATGGGCAACGGCAACTGGTCCCGCGCGGCGGAGTTGCTCAACGATATGCGCGAGCGCGCTGGAACAAAAACCTCCGGCATTGTGCACCTACTGCTGGACTGGTGCATGCTTTTGATCGATACGCAACTGGACGAGATTCCAGACACCATCCCGGAGAGCACGATGTTGCTCTTTGAGTACAAGCCCGACAAAGCAGCCAATCTGCTGATGGTTGACCGCCCGGACGCCATAAGCACGCGCGAGTTGCAGTGGCAATTGGCAGAGCGCATTTCCGCGCGCTATTCCGAAGTTTTGCTGTTGCGGCCCAATATCAATCGGCTGGACAATGCTGTTCGTCAACTGGGCGCCGAGGGCATCCCTGTGGACGAGTTAACGGCCATATTACGCAGTATCGTTCGCATCCTGGATCAGACCGAAGCAATGGAAAAACCCGGCGCTGCTGAATTGCGCGATATCTATGGCGAAGTGGTCGAGAGCATTAGCGCGCTTAGCTCAAAGCTGCAAACGCTCAGCCTGCAGCACGAATTCTCCGAACGCCGTCTGCCGCTAAATGCGCTGACTCGCGCGCTCAACGCCGCCATGGCGCTCGCGGACAATATGCACGTCATCGGCAAGCAAGCCGCGAACAACCCGCGCGATGCGCTCACTGCTCTCGATGCCAGCCGCGCCATTGACCCGCCCAATCCGGTCTGGGACCAGATCGAGGACTCACTCAGCCACCTTTACGAAATCCTTCAAACCAGTCAAACCTTCGTACCGGCAGTCGACGGTACCGATTTGTCCAATTGGTTGGCGGAAAAGCACGACGAACTCGCGCCATTCTCCGAACATCTATTTGACAAAATGCTGAGCGAACTGCTGGAAAACATCCAGGCTGCCCGGGTGGCCTGGATCCGCTATCAAGACGTCATCGTCGCCGGCAACAAGAACGAAGCGCTTAATGTCTTGGCCACGGCCGCGAAATCGGTCTCTACCATCAGCCCGACGCTCTCCAGTTGGTTCGCTCAGCTTTATAGCGTGATAGAAGGCGCAAATTATGTGGAACGCCATTCCGTTCCGGGCCATCTGGGACGGACGCTGGCCGATGGATGGGCGGCCTTTGACGATGGGCAGTTGGCGGATGCGCAACGCCTCGGCCAGCAGGCGCTAGAAATCGCGCGCAGCGACAACGAACAAGCCATCGCCGACCGTCTCTTTAGACTGTCTCATATCCTGCGCGAATGGGTCGAGCGCAACGGCGTCGAAAGCGAAAGCCGAACGCAACAGGCGCTGCTGGATATCGAACATCTTTATACAGAAGAAGAAGACCAAGCCATCGGCGACTTCGCCAGTCAGATGCCCAGTACAGACACCTATCTCAAAGCGATGGGCCAGGGTCTCGTACAAGCCTTCGGCAAGAGCAATACCGCGTCGCTTCGTATACTCTTCGCTCAATATGTGCTTTGTGGCGTCCTGGACGCCCATGACGGCATCATCGAAGACGCGCGATTCTGGCGGGCCGCGGCAGACCGCGCCTTGCCCGAGTCGGAAGACCGTCAACCTGCCATGCGCAAATTGGATGAATTCATAGAGCGGCGGCAAGCATTGTTGAAGGCGCAGAGCCTGCTCAATACCGTAAACAACAAGCAAGCGCTGGACCAAATCGACGAGATTGTAAAACAACTTGAAGAAAACACAGAGGAGCGTTTGCTGGCGCCCGGCATTCACAGTCTGCGAACGCTGGAAGCGGCGGTGCAGGATTGGGCCAGCGCCGAGTTCCGCGCGGCCGGCAGCAAGATTGAGCAAGTGCTGCGCGCGATCATCGAAATCGAGAGCAACGCCAACATTGCGCTAACCGGCTATCGCGACTGGATGATGGAATTGCAGAAGGCGCTAGCGGAGTTAAGCGTCAAACGACGCGGCTTGCTGCAAGATATAGACCGCCAATCCGACCAACCGCAAGCGGCGGTACGCGAGGCCATCCACAGCCAGGCGAAATTGACAGACGAGTTGCTGGGGCAGCCGTATGCTCAAACAATGCTGTCCTGGCGCGATACCTACGAGCAATTCGTCGACATCTACACCAGCAACATGCGCCGCAGCCAAAAGCTCGACGACATGAATGAATTATTCAAAGCGCTGTTTATCGAACGCAATCCGGCTTATGCTCTCTTCCGACACTGGTATCGCCTGGTCGAAAGCTTGCCGGAAGAGCCCGAAACCAAGACCGAGTCCTTGCCGGGCGCGAATGATGGGGCTTCGTCAGAAGCCGTCGCCGAGGTGGAGCCGGCTGTCGCGGATCTGCCCGCCGACATCACCAATGGCAAGCGCGCCGGCATGAGCCGACTGCTCTTCAACATGGCCGCCGTTGTCGGCGTCGTCCTGGTTGTCGGCGGCTTGATTGCGCTGTCCGCCGATGGCAATCTCGAAAGTCTCCTGGCCGACTTGGCCCCGAACCCCACCGAGACGGCTCGGCCAACCAGAACCGTGCCGGCGGTTACGATCGTCGCTCAAATGGCGATAGATAGGGCGGGCGAAGAGAACGACAAGAGCGATTCAGACGAAGCGAACGCTGATACAGGGACGGCGCTGGCGGTATCAGATCCACGGGACGCGTTGGGTGGAGACGACGACGTTGAGAAGCGGGACGATGTCGCGCCTGCCAAAACTGAGGCGCCGAAGCCCACCGACATACCGACGCCCACGGCGACAGATCTGCCGACCGCCACACATGTGCCCACGCAGACACCCTTGCCTACCTTGACCCCCACGCCCCCTTTGCCGCCTGAAGGACTTCGTGGCGCTCAAAACTTGCTCGACCTATACCACGGCTCGCTAGCATCGCCCTTCTGGAACGAAGAACGCTTCTCATCGCAAGACGGGTCCTGGCGGCTCGGTATCACCAGCCAGACTGACGGCGAAACTGCCTTTCACTTCCCGCCGCCGGATTTGCTCGACAGCCAATACGGCAATCAAGCGCCACGACGGATCAGCCGCATAGAAGCGGATCTAACACTGCGCAGTTTCAACCCGGCTGTAATCAGCGGGGAAGACGTATACTTTGGCATCCTGTTCCAAAGCACGAGCGGGGGAGAAAACGCCGGGATTCAAGTACAGGCTATCGGCCCCAACGTCATCAACCTCGCGCTATATGCCAATAACCAAGCAGATTTCGTCAGCCAACGCTCGGTCAACGTCGTCATCGCGCGCTTGCGCCTGGACCGCGATCCCCTCACAGGTATCATCTTCGCCTATTTCAATGATTCGCAGATTGGAGCGGGCATTCCCTTCGTCGCGCCCGACGCCGAAGTGGTGCCGGTCATCTTCGTCAAAGACGGCGGCGTCGTACTTGGCGTATCTTCCTGGAGCATCACCCTGGCCTAGGAAACCCCCGGGAAACAATAGACACGCTACCAAGCGTCGTTTGTATTTCAGCCGCTCGGCGGCAGCGAGCAGAATTGCCGCGCTCACGCAAAATAATAAGCTATCTCATCGCATGAGCGACGTGCCTTTTCACAGGAGCAGGTCCTAAACGGAGGCGTGGAAGACCGACTTAAGTCATTTATAGGCGGTGTGAAATTAGAAAGAATTCCGTTCGATTTACAAAATGCGACTAAACAGTCGCGCTTATTAGCACAAACGTGCTATTATCTGTGCATATCATCAAACTAGAAGTGAGGGGGAAGAAAATCATCGAACGATCGCTGCGGACTGATTTCAATTGGGTAGGGACGCGCTTGTGTCCAGTGGACTGGCTTGTAACAGGGCAAGGTTCGCAGGACAAATTCAAAAACCTGATTGATGTTTAGCAGTAAATATCCAGTATACGTGAGAAAGCAAGAAAGATTGAAGGAAGGAGAATAGTATGGCTAGTACCAAGCCCAAGACCGATTGGGCCAACGGTGAACTCGTTACCGCAGCTCATTTGAATGCGATTGGCGAGAATCTGGCGGCGTTGAAGAATCTACCGACTGCAGTTGCGAGAACTAGCGCAGAGATTATCGTTGCTCCCGACGAGTTTGCCGATGTTGACAGCAACATCCTTAACCTTTCAATTAACACTGTGGGTGGGGACTTGCTGGTGTACTTCTGCGGCTCATTAGCGAGTCACGGCACTAGCGGCACTATAACGGTAGTCTTTGACGTAAGCCTTGATGGGAACCTGCAAGGAGGAGTGAACGGTATTGGGGAGTGCGCGGCGAATCCCGTAGTACATCCTGTGAGCATAATGCACGTGGTTCAGAAAACTGTTGCGGGTTCTCATATTGCGAAACTTCAATGGAAGCGCATCGGTCAAGGTCATCAGAAAATAAGGTTGCTCCCAGGCGCTCGATTCTGGGTGCGCGAGATCTAAGGAGTGAGCGCATACGAATGGAGGAGGCGCAGGTGAGACAATAAGAACTGGGCGATGACTGGGTACGTAGCAAAGAGAAGCTGTCCAGTGGACTGGCTTGTGACAGGGCAAGGTGCGCAGGACAGTTTCACAAACCTGCTTGATGTTTAGCGGGACAAGTCTATTGAGCGCAAGAAAGAAAGATAGATCAAAGGAAGGAGAAAAGTATGGCTAGGACAACACCTAAGACCGACTGGGCCGACGGTGAACTGGTTACCGCAGCTCATTTGAATGCGATTGGCGAGAATCTGGCGGCGGTGAGAAACCTAGGTTTGGCTGTAGGAACTACGACGGCGGAAATTGTCGAAATACATAATCCCAACAACGCATTCATCAACGTGGACAGCGTGAATCTTAATCTCACGATCTTAACATTTGGTGGAGATGTACTGGCTCATTTTCATGGAGCAATTGACCCTAGGGGCGACGACAGAGTCTGTCGTTTTGACATTGAAGTAGACGGAACACGGCTTGGTGGTGACACTGGTATTATGGCAGCCAGACCAAAGTACGACCGAGGGGTGTGTTTCACCCGCCTAGTGCAGAATCTAAGTCCCGGTTCTCATACGTTTAATCTCCAATGGAAGCACAGAGAAATCCGCTTGCTTGCTGGCGCCCAATTCTGGGTGCGGGAGATCTAAGGGATCAACAAATATGACAAGGAGGGGGGTGCAGACGAGACGATAAGAAACGCGGGATTTCAGAGTGCGCAGCACAGGCTTGTGTCCTGTGGACTGGTTTGTGACAGGGCAAGGTCCACAGGACAAATTCACAGACCTGCTTGATGTACAGCAGGACAAATCCAGCAAACACGAGAAATGACAAAAGTCGAAAAAAGGAGAACCTACAATGGCTTGGACAACACCCAAAACGGATTGGGAGACCGGAGAGCTGATTGCCGCCAGCGATTTCAACGCGGTAAACGAGAATCTGGCGACGCTTAGGAATCTGGCGACCGCCATCTATACGACGACCGAGGAGATCAGAGTAGTCGGTGATGAATTTGCCGATCTTGACAGCACCAACTTGAACCTGACGATTACGACAACAGGTGGAGATGTGCTGGTTCATTTTGACGGTGCAATGGCACGTAATGTTTCTAGCAACCGCTGTCATTTCGATATTGATGTCGACGGAATTCGCCAAGGCGGTGACATTGGACTCACACATATCGATCTTGTGCACGGCGATCGCCGTCATTCCGTGTCTTTTGACCGATTTGTTCAGGGCTTAAGCGCTGGATCCCATACCTTCAAACTACAGTGGAAAGGGAATCACTCCGGTCGTGGAATCATACTTTATCCCGGCGCCCAATTCTGGGTGCGCGAGATTTAGGGATCAGGGAATATGAAAAGGAGGGAGCGCGCAAGAGACAATAAGAAATGGGAGGTTTCAGAGTACGCAGCATAGACAGGGTGTCCTGTGGACTGGTTTGTGACGGGCCGAAGTCCACAGGACAATTTCACAAACCTGCTTGATGTTTAGCAGGACAAATCCAGTAAACGCGAGAAACGACAAAAGTCGAAAAAAGGAGAACATACAATGGCTTGGACAACACCCAAAACGGATTGGCAGGTCGGAGAGCTGGTCAGCGCCGGCGAAATGAACGCGGTCAGCGAGAACCTGGCAGAACTCGACAGAGTACGAAAGACGGTCGCAGCCCACACGACGGAGGATGATATAGCTATCCCACACAGCGCTACCTTTGTCGATATCGATAGCAACTTCAATCTGACGATCACCACCGAGGGCGGAGACGTCCTGGTTCATTTCCATGGTGTGGTGGCAAATAAGGGTTTGAAGATTGACGTTGAAGTAGATGGGACCCTACAAGGTGACGCCGACCATGGTTTGAGATATGGAGGCGTAGACAATGAAATGGTGAGTTTTACTCATCTGATTCAGAATTTGAGCGCCGGATCTCACACGTTCAAGCTCCAAGGGAGAAACAGCGGAACGACACTGCGCCGTCTCGCTCAATTCTGGGTGCGGGAGATCTAAGGGATCAGCAATACGAAAGGAGGCCCGCTGACGAGACATAAAAAATGGGAGGGTTCCGAGTACGCAGCACAGGCTTGTGTCCTGTGGACTGGTTTGTGACAGGGCGAAGTCCACAGGAAAGATTCACAAACCTGCTTGATGTACAGCAGGACAATTCCAGTACACACGAGAAATGACAAAAGTCGAAAACAGGAGAACATACAATGGCTTGGACAACACCCAAAACGGATTGGGAGACCGGAGAGCTGGTGAGCGCCGGCGAAATGAACGCGGTCAGCGAGAACCTGGCAGAACTCGACCGAGTACGAAGGACGGTCGCTGACCACACGACGGAGGATGATATAGCTATCCCACACAGCGCTACCTTTGTCGATATCGATAGCAATTTCAATCTGACGATAACCACCGATGGCGGAGATGTTCTGATTCATTTTCATGGCGTAGTGGTAAACGGGCCTTTCAGGATTGATGTTGAAGTTGATGGGACCCGACTGGGTCATGACGAGTATGGTTTGAGACGTGGGGGGCCAAATCATGAACTTCTGAATTTTACTCACCTGGTTCAGAACCTGAGCGCCGGATCTCATACATTCAAGCTCCAAGGCAGAAACCATGCAACAACTCTGCGCTCCCACGCCCAATTCTGGGTGCGCGAGATCTAAGAGGTCAGCATATACAATAAGGGAGGAGGTGCGGGTGAGACAATAAGAAATGGGAGCTTACAGAGTACGTAGCACAGACAGGGTGCCCTGTGGACTGGTTTGTGACAGGGCGAAGTCCACAGGACAATTTCACAAACCTGCTTGATGATTTGCAGGACAATTCCAGTACACACGAGAAATGACAAAAGTCGAGAAAAGGAGAACATACAATGGCTTGGACAACACCCAAAACGGATTGGGAGACCGGAGAGCTGATTGCCGCCAGCGATATCAACGCGGTAAACGAGAATATGGCGGCGCTGAAGAATCCGGCATCCGCCGTCTACACGACGACGGAGCGCATTAGTACCACCTCTCGAACATTTGCTGACGTTGACAGCAACAATCTGAACCTGACAATTACGACAACGGGTGGCGATGTGCTGGTCCAATTTTCTGGCACGGTTAATCACGACAGCGGTGCCAAAGGGTACTATGATGTTGAGATTGATGGAACGCGCCAAGGCGGTGATGATGGTATTCGACAGGATAACCCCGACATTGTGGTTGTGGCTTTTGCCCATCTGTTTCAGAACATGAGCGCTGGAACGCATACGTTCAAGCTCCAGTGGAGGACAAATACCGGCACATTGCATATTGAGCCTTATTCCCAATTTTGGGTGCGCGAGATATCGTAATTGCTTCGCAAGCTCGATCATTTAGCAAGAAAGGAGAAACAATATGCGCAATGAAATGCGCGACTACCGCGATTACCAAAAGCGCAAGCTGAGCGGCAGCACGGACGGACGCGGCATCAAAGTGACGGCGGGCAGCAGCCCCGGCACCCCGATCCACACGGCGCTGAGCAGCGTCGCGGCCAATGAATGGGATGAGGTTTTTATCGAGGCGGTGAACACGCACACTTCGGATGTCAAGTTGACGGTGGAGTGGGGCGGGACGGACAGCCCGGATGATCTCATCGAAATCACGATTCCGGCCGAGCGCGGCTTCACGGAGGTCATCCCGGGCCACATGCTACAGAATGGCGCGCTCGTCCGCGCCTTCGCCGCCGAGCCAGATGTCATCGTCCTGCACGGTTTTGTAAACCGCTATCAACATACCTAGGAGGAGATGATGTCGAAACTTACAGGCGATCATGTACAAGTCCTGGTTGACGGCTATGACATCACCGGCGACAGCAACCACGTCAGCATAAATGAGGACCGCGATGTCTTTGATATCACGGCCTTCAGAGACAAGGTGCGGAAATTCATCCCCGGGCAGCGCATGATGGCGGTGCAGCACGCCGGCTTCATGAACAGCGGCGAAGCGGGATCGCATCCGGTGCTAGAAGGGGCGGATCTTGCTGGGCAGTTCTCGGTCTATGTGCGGGAGAACGCGGAACCGGCGGCGGGCGATCCAGTCTTCAGTATGCAGACGCGCCAGGGGCGCTATGGTACGCTGCCTCAATTCAACCGGATGATCCCCTTCCAGGCGGTCTTCGCCAATCAAGATGAAAACGGCGGTTGGGGAGTAGCCCTGGCAAATCCACGACATGTCATCGGGTCATCCAGCGGCGGCGCGTTAGATAACGGCGCTTCTACGGATGGCGGCGGCCTGGCTTGTCTGCATGTGCTTGATGCCGCCGCCAGCGATGTCTATACATTCAGCATTGAAGGATCGGACAGCGGCGCCTTCGCCGGCGAAGAGAGCGTTTTGGCGACCTTCGCCCTGGATGGACGGACGATCGGCTCGGAGCAGGTCAAGATCAACCAGATAATCCCTCGCTATGCGCGCTGGGTGGCCACAGCCGATCCAGCAGCGCGCGATCGCATCAAAATCGCAATGTCGCTGATTCGGATTCACAAGCCAGTTCCCTTCCCCCAGGGACTGCTGGCCGACTTCAAGTTCACGCCGCTCGATCCCAATCAAGGCGAGCCGCCCAATCTGCTGACTGGTAGTAGCAGCCATACTGGCACTCGCTGGTTAAACCTGACCAAAGCGGATGGCTCGAAGACAGATATTTCCTTGGATGAGCTGGTTTGGGGTTCAGACGCCTCGCCTCTTGCCCACCACCAACCCGAATTCGCAGGTTGGGAAGCGCATGAATGGGAACTTCTGCCCTCGCTTCTACCAAACTCTTCATTCTACATCCATCTGCCCAACAGCAATGCAATCTTCGAGTTTGCATTGAACGCTCATACAGCGCTTGGTGGTCAATCCGTGGGTTTTAGCTCAACTCCGCGCCCGGCAAGCATCGTGGCTGGTTCATCAATCCGCGTTCTGGTGGCTGATAGCGGACAGGCGGATCGAGCCAGGGACTGGATTGTCGCGGGTAACCTGCCGGAGATCATAGAGCCGCCCGCCAAACCGCAACCGCCAACCCTGACTATTCGCAGCGGGCAGATTATCGCCACCATCAGCCCGCCCGCCCAAGGTGGGGCGCCGATCACAACCTATGAGCTTGACGTTCGCCACAGTGTAGCCGGGCAATTGCATCTGCCAAACTTTGACTCGCTG
This sequence comes from Chloroflexota bacterium, assembly GCA_026713245.1. Lineage (GTDB taxonomy): Bacteria > Chloroflexota > Anaerolineae > Aggregatilineales > Phototrophicaceae > UBA6055. The sequence goes on along the minus strand of JAPOOU010000093.1, from coordinate 4,583 downwards.
TCTTACACCGTGACGGGCGCGACTTCCGGGGACTACAGGTTCAGAGTAGCGGCCATCAATCGGGGCGGCAGAGGACCTTGGTCGGACTACGTTTCCGCCACAGCGCAGAGCTAGCAATTTAACGAGTAGCAATCACTACAAAAAGCAAAACACATAAAGGAGAAAGAAATCATGGCGCTATCAGGAGATCACGTCATCGTAAAGATGGACGACAGCAGCGGTACCCTGCAGACATTCGCGGATGGGGACATCCGCAGCATCGACCTGGGACTGACCTACGACCAGTTTGATGTCACCGGCTTCGGCGACGAGGTGCATCAGTATATCAACGGGCAGTTGCGGGCGCCGGTGACGATTCAGGGTTATCTGACGACCGATACGCCCGGCGGCACGCACACGGTCATCCAGGGCGCCTTCGCGGCCGGCAGCCAGGTCTCGCTGGAGGTGCAGGTGGGCGCCAACGCGGCGCCGACCGCGAACGATCCCAAGTACAGCGGTGAGTTCCTGGTGTCGAGCTACCGTCCGCAGATCACGACTGGCGGGGCGGTGATTTTCACGGCCACGCTGCAGCCGGCGACGGGCACAGCGCCGACCTGGGGCGCGGTTTAGTCGACGCTTCACCGTAATTCGGCTGGGGGCTGCGCAGCGGCTTGTGACAGGGCAGGCTGCGCAGCCCCCCATTCACAAATCGACTTGATGTTTAGCGGAGAGATATCAAAATGTTTCCATACTATTTGCTGCCAAATGCGGATGAAGATCAACAACGTAAAGAATCGAGACGCCGTTTCAATCGAGCGCGTTTCGAACGGATTCGTCGACGCTGGCAATTGCAAGATCGTACACGAACTCTTACAGCAGAACAGCTTGAATACCAGCACGACAGCGAGGCTTATAGGCGTCCCACTTCTGCTCCATTGTCAAGGCCAAGCACCCGTCCAACCCCAACTTCATCGCCTCGTGATTATGCAGACCCGCCTGCGTCGCAATCAAGCGGGCAAGCGTCGAGTTCGGATTCCGGCAAGCAAAGCAACAGAGGCAGTGAGAGAGCCGACGAAAAGAAGAAGTCTCAAAAACTGGCTTCAAGCCAGCAATCGCCCTCTGGTTTCCCGCAGGATATCGAATGGGATCCCGACATCAGCGCGCTTGGGCTGGTTACGTTTATACAAACGGCAGGGGAAGGGACGCGGGATAGCAGCGAAGACAAGACGAATGCTGTTTGCGAGGCTTTGCACGCGGCCGACCCGGCAGGCGTCGCCCGGGGAATAAAGATCGTGACCGGCTGTGAGCCTGATGACGAAGAGCAGGATATTGTTCAAGAGTTGAAACACATCCTGCAGACCATTGCCCCGCTTGGTCTTTTTGAGGATGAACCCTGGTATTCGACGAAGTTGAGTTCACCTGAGTCGCTTGCAGTGTCGGCAGCAACAGAACCGACAACTGCTCAGGGTCAAGTACACGCTGGCATCGGCGGGTCTGACCAACCGGAAATCAGCCTTCTGCTTCAGTGGGGCCTCTCGGAAGCATTTTCGGGCGAGTGGGACCCACGCTGGACGGAAAAAGAGCATTTGCAAGATTTCCTCGTGTCGGACCTTAAGCAGAATATCCATGGATATGATGAAACTGCGCGAGTCGTCCCCGGATTTGATGAAACTGTGATTAATTGGGCCGATCTTACTGTTGAAGAGATGATGGCCCTATACCGTGTTGAGATCGCACTGGAGTTGGCGGCACGCGGTGAGCACTATGAGGGCTTGCCACCTGAATATGATGAGATTAAAGCGTCTCTCGGTCGGGCCACAGAACTGGAGTCGTTGGCTGGGCCCATACCGCTTGATGATACCCAAGCATACGCAGCGAAATTCGCCGGGAGAGTCCGAATCGAGGATGCCGAAGACGAGAGGGAGCATGTACAGGATCAGTTAGCCGTCATCTACGAACATCTCAACATAGAGATGCCAGAAAATCATCTGGAAGGCCGGAGCACGACCGAACTGAAGTATGAGTTGTATTACCGGCTAAATTACGACGTCCCCCAGTTTATGGGTCTTGATGCAAATGAAAAAGATAACCGAATCGGGGATTTCCTACACGCATATCATGGGGTGGCACGAGATAACCCAGAAGGCGTAATAGATCGCCTGCAAGGCACATTCCACCAGCCAGATGTCCTAGGTTTCCTCTTTGTCATGGGCTTAAGTATCGCCTTCGAGCCCGTGGATTGGGCGCTAACTGCAGTTGATGTTATTGATGCGCTGTCGGAAGGGGATGTGGAATCGGCTATCGGGAACGCCATACTGGGCGCCGCTCCAATTGTGAACAGCAAGTTGGACGATCTTGTCCAACCATTCCTTAAGCGTATTGACAACATTCCGCTTTTGCCTGCTCGCGCAGGTTTGCCCCCTAGACATGTATTGAGAAATCGTGGTTTCACGGATGAGATGATTGACATGATCGAGTATCGGGGTGCAACCGGTCCCGGTACAGATTTGGCTATGCACAATAGACTATTGAAGGAGGGACCAGAACATACATCAGCAGTAACGACTCGCGGCGATAGGCTCGGACACCGCACACAAGACGCCAATGCTCATATTCTAAGGGAACAATACGGTTACAATGTCATCAATGAGCCGAACGCTGGCATGTTGGAAAAAGCGGGCATAGATAGTTCTGGCAGGACCCCCGATTATTTTATCGAGGGCAGATCTTTCGATGCATACACTGTCAGATCACCTCGTAACCCGAATGCGCCTGAAAAGAAGTTGATTGAGACAGTGTGGAATGCGTTATATGACAAGGTGCCTAGGCAAACAAATCGGCTGGTAATTGACTTGTCGAATACGCCGCTCACTTCTGAGCGCTTTATCGCAGATCTGTCGTCGTATTATGCAAAGGGTCTGCCGCTGGAAGACCCCATGCTAGCGGCGTTGCAAGAGATCAAGTTCATGAGAGACGGTCGACTTACTAATATTTGGGTTAAACCCATACGCTAAGGAGAACAAAATGTCATATAACGATACGATATACATCAAGTCCTCACATGAGTCGCCCGAGATCGCTGAAGCATTCTGTCAGCAGATCTTTGATGACTATGAGATTAGCGTAATAGAAACATTCAACCAGAAACGAACCAGTGTGTACGCGTATCCTTTTTCAATTGATACATTTCCCTATAACCCGCCGGAATTCATGAAGCAGATGGCGAAAGAGGATTACGGTTTCGTCCCAAACTTTAATGTACCGATTTTCTATAGCAAGAGCGAGGAAATCTGGATCAAGAACAATGGGGAGTGGGATCTCCCGCCGCTGCGAGATGTCATTCTCAAAGGTGTAATCGGATTGCTCAAGAGGACCGACTACAGTTTGGTGCTCAAGCTAGATAATTCAACGCGGCATGTATTGTTTCGTCACGCTGACCAACTCACGCTTTTGGAGGATCCTTTCTGGACCGAAGAGAGGCTGCGTCTGTTCAAGGATATTCCTTACACATTCAAACGTGAGGGATAAGGAGTATTTAGTGTCATTTAGCGATGCGATTTATATCAAGTCAACACGTGAGGGACCGGAGATAATGGCAAACTTTTGCCAACATATCTTTGACGACTTCGTCATAAAAGTAGGGGGAGTTATCGGCAACAGGAGAACAACTGTCGATAAGTACCCATTCTCAATTGATGCGAAACCGTCTATGGCAACGGAATTCATGAAGCGCATGAGGATGGATAACTATGGTTTCGTTCCAAACCTCTTGCTGCCGATCTTCTATAGCAAGAGCGAAGAGATCTGGATCAAGGTCAACGGAGAATCGGATATTCCGCCGCTGCGAGATGTCATTCTCAAAGGTGTGATCGGCCTGATTACGACAAGCGATGACAGCATAGCGTTGTTTCTCGACAATCCTGAAAGAGATGTCTTGATTCGCCACGCTGGCGAGCTCACGCTTTTGGAAGACCCATTCTGGACAGAAGATAGGCTACTCCTGTTCGAGGATATTCCTTACAGATTCAAGAGTCCATAAATAATAGGAGGAAAACAGTATGGCAACGACATGGACAATCGCAATTGACTGGGATCGAGATGGGGAGTTCAGCGGCGACGACATCGTCACGGATCGTACCGTCTGGGTCAACTGGTTCCTGGGCTTTCGCGAGCCCTTTCAGGATATCGCGCAGAATTCCACGCTGGGTCTGGTACTGGACAACCGCGACCGGCGCTTTTCACCGGAGAACGAGGACGCGGGGAATCCGCTGGCGGGCAAGATCCAACCTCTGCGCCCGGTGCGGGTGACATCCAACGATGGGACGACTACGCGTACCCATTGGTCAGGTTGGGTCGAATCGGTGCACCCGGCGGCGAACAAATACGGTGAGCGGCTGGTCAAGATTTTGTGTACGGGGGCGCTACAATTTTTGTCTTCGGCGCAGACCAAGATCGAGCTGCAGGAGAAGCAGCGCAGCGACCAGATCATCGCCGCCCTGGTCAACGAGGTGATCTTCCCGCCAGCGCTGAGCGATGCCTGGGTGGGTGCTGACAAGATGTTCAATCGATTCAGCAATTGGGGTCAAAAGCGCTTTTATTCTACG
>JAPOOU010000178.1 GCA_026713245.1 Chloroflexota bacterium | reverse complement strand
CGGGTCAAAGGGAACGGCAGCGCCGAGCCGGATCGCAGCAAGAAGTTGGAAGCGCGCGTCGAAGGGCGCGGCGTGCCGAACTCGGTGCTGGACACGGTCCTGGTCGTCCCCTTTAACGATCTTGAGGCAATGGAAACCTTGCTGGCGGAACATTACCGTCGAATCGCCGCCATCATCGTCGAGCCGATGGCCAATTCCGGCGGGATGATCCCACCCTTGCCCGGATACCTGCGCGGTCTGCGCGATTTGGCGGATCAGTACGATGTCTTGCTGCTATTTGACGAGGTGGTGACCTTGCGCCTAAGCTGGGGCGGCATGCAAGAAATCTACGGTGTCCAGCCGGATATGACGGCCATGGCCAAGGTCATCGGTGGCGGATTCCCAATCGGGGCTTTTGGGGGCAAGCGAGCGATCATGGAACAGTTCAATCCGGACGGCGCCAGCGAGGTCCTACAGCATAGCGGCACATTCAACGGCAACAATATCACCATGGTCGCAGGCATGGCTGCCATGCAGCGGCTGGATCAAGCGGCTATCGAGCGCATCAATAGCTTGGGCGACCGACTGCAAGCCGGGATCAACAGCATCTTCAGGTCCGGGGGTATTCGCGCGCGCTGCCATGGCTACGGGTCACTGCAGCAGATACAGTGGACGGACGAGGACCTGATCACCCTGGGCGATGTCCGGCGCGCTAACCAGGAGCTCGGCAAGCTACCGCAGCTCTTTCATCTGGAATTGCTCAACCGGGGGATTCATTGCAGCCTCCGGACCATGTTCAGCATCTCGACGCCGACGCAAGAAGCCGATATCGACCAGGCGCTGGCGACTGTCGAGGCGACCGTACATACCTTGAAGCCCTATGTCAGCGAGACCGCGCCACGCTTGCTTTTGGCGTGAACTGCACATTTTGGCGACAGGTCAGGATGATAGGCCAGCGCTTTTCATATGGGCTTGAATCTGATTGAAAAACTGCTCTTCGGAGTTGTCCTGCGGCGCATAGCCGATGACGCGCCGGGCATTGGCAATGCTCCAGATGGCATGTGAATTGGCGCTGATGCCGTAAAAGATCTGAAAAGGCACAGCGAATTGATCGCGAATGTCTTCGGTTTCGATGCTTTTGATAAACAGTTGTGACATATCGCGCTGACTGATGTAAACCGCCAGCGCGCGGCGCATCCGGCGCAGGTCGCCCATAGTGATGTCGAGCAAATCTGTCTCGCGCGGTCCGCCGATGCGGATCTGCACATTCTCCAGCGGACGGCCGCCATGCGTCACGCCGCTGGCATAGACTTGACCGATCTGCTCGAAGGCGATCTTCGCCCAACCGTACCAGTTGTCGGAGGCGTTCATGTCCGGCGTCACCATCGGTGTCTCGCCATCCAAGGCATATCCCTCGTAAAAATCGGCGGCGTGGTTGGTACTGGCCGCAACCAATCGCCGCACGCGCTCTTCCCAGGCGACCTGGTAGACATTGTAAGTCATTTGCAGGTTTGCCAGTTCAGATGAGAAATAGGCGTCATCGCCCTGGTCCGCCACGCGATAATAGGCACAGTGCAGCACGGCATCGGCCCCGGCGAAGTGATGGCGATAGCTGTCGCGGTCCTTGTTCATCAGATCGGTAATCAGCGCGCCTTGTACGGCGCTGCCGCTGCGGTCGGTCGCGCGGGTATCAAGCAAGGTCAGGTCGTAGCGCTCGCGCAATGCCGGCAGCAAGACCCCGGCGATTGTGCCGCAGGCGCCGGTAACGACCACTCTTTTCTTGGTCATGGCGGTCTCCTCTTGCGTTGCTAATGGGTGCAGTATAACGTGATAGTAGCGGTTTCGCTTGACCGCAAAGAGCGTGGAGGCGACTCGGTTGAGTTGACATTTGCGTATAGCAATTAGTAGAATGTTGCAATATGTGCAGAGTCTCGAAAGGGTAAACGTCGATGAAGGACTACGAAAAGGAAATTGCGCAAAAGTACCTGTTGCCGGAACGCCCCTTCTTGCATGGCATGGCAAGCGCGTTTGACTTGTTCGGCGTGTTGAGTCAGGGAAAGAACGAGCAGTTGCTTGCTAATCTTCAAGAGGAGTTTCGGCGGCAAGACCGTGACATGGAGACATCTGCCTGGCGCAAAGTGGGAGAAAGCCTTTATCGAGCCATGATCCAATACGAAAAGGCTGGTGGAAAAGACAACAGTCGATGAGCAGTGATGATAAATCTCCAGCGGATGCGCCTGAAGAAAGCCCCGATCCTGTCAGAGAAATCTTTCTACCTCAGGAATTGCTAGAAGCTATTCCTGAGGACCAACGAGACGAATACCTGCAAAAATTCGGCCAGTACTTGCTTGAAGTCAGCCGAGAAGAGCACTATGCAGGTCCGCTACAGCCTTATCGAGAGGCGGCAGGTTGGGATAGCCTAATTCCGGGAAGTGCTGAGCGAAGTTTTGATCTTTATGAAAAACAGCAGTTAGAGCGTATTGAGGCGCAAGGTCGCATTCTCACTATTTTTGAGGAGATATCTCGGCAGGACATGGCATTAGCAACGCGACAACACGACGATAATGTTGTGTTGACAAAGTCTGAATTGCAGAACAATGCGGACGAAGTCAAGCGCGGGCAATGGTTTGCCATCGTCGCGATGATGGTTTTGACTTTGGGCGGCTTCACAATGGTTCATTTGGGCCATAGTGAAGTTGGTATCGCTGCGTTTGTTGTAGAGGGAATTGGGGCGGCAAGGTTTTTCTTGTACGATTTACGTAGAAATCGCAGTTCGGTTAGAATGGCGCAATCGTCCACACCGCAATCCTCTAAGCCACCGGAATAGTCTGATATCGACTCCTAGCTACTAACCCGCTCATACACCCGCGCCTCGCCCTGCTCGAAGACCAGGTTCAAGGGCCAATCGGGAAGGCCGGCGCCGGCAGAAGGCTGGAATACATAATCCGCTTCTTGTTCCTCAACAAGCCCGTTGAGTTTGTCCCACTCAAAATAGGCCACCGCGCGAAAATCGACCGCGCGCCGCTCGGCGACGACTGGCAGCCAGCCCTCGCCATCGGCTGACAGCAGT
>JAPOOU010000149.1 GCA_026713245.1 Chloroflexota bacterium | reverse complement strand
GATGACCACGGCCGCGCCTTCGCGGGCGCAGCTCTGTGTGATGCCCCAGCCGATGCCGGTGCCGCCGCCGGTGACAATCACGACTTTATCTTGCAGCCGTCCGCTCATAATCTGCTTAATGCCACTTTCTTAAGAAACCCGCCAAACTCCATCTACAATCATATCGAAATCTGTAGGGGCGACCGGCGGTCAGTGTCTACGCGACCAACCTGGTCGCCCGCAGCCGCATTTGCAAACGTAGAAACGGGCGAACTGATAGCTCGCCCCTACATATCTACTGTGTTGCGATGCTGACAGTTTACGGGATCATTGTTTTCTGTGAGCTCGCTAGACTTTTTCGCCAGTTTCGCGCCGAGCGACTGAATCAACTCGGCGCGGATTGATCGACTGTAAGAATATCTACCGCATCGATCAACGGCAAGTCGACGTGCTCGGTCATGCGCTGGATCGCCGCGCTGTCCTTGAAGCCGACCCCGGTCAGCACCGCCACCACCACATCGTCAGACTTCAGTCGTCCGCTTTGCCGATCCGCTTTGATCGCGCCCCAGGTGACGGCCGCAGCCGGCTCGACGAACAAGCCTTCCCGGTTCGCCAGTTCTTCTTGCGCCTGGTAGGTCGCGTCGTCGGACACGGAGACGGCCCAGCCGCTCGATTCCCGCAGCGCCTCCAGGACCAGATCGCCATCGGGCGGATTGGTCAAGATGATGCCGGAAACCATGCTGGTGCAATCGTCCAGGGCTTGCAGGGGCCTGCCGTTGTCCCAGGCTTGGGTCACGGCATCGCAGCCCTCGGCCTGCACCGAGACCATGCGCGGCGCGCGCTCGATGTAGCCGGCATCGCGCCATTCCTGAAAACCCTTGTAAATCATCGTCAGCAGTCCGCCGCCGCCGACCGGCACATAAACCACATCGGGTACGACTGCCCCCAAGGCCTCGCATATTTCGTAAGCGATGGTCTTGGCGCCTTCCATGGCCAGCGGACTGAAGCTGCAAGCGGTGATCGTCATCATCCAGCCGCGGCTCTGGCAGAGTTGCGCGCAATTGGCCCAGGTCGCTTCCTCGACGGCCGGATCGTATCCCAAGCCGCGCACGGATCGCAGCGTCGGGCCGTAGGCGATGATTTGCCCGATCTTGGCCCGCGGCGCGCGTTCCAGCGTGAAAAGGTAGCCGTCGACGCCGGCGCGCACGCCATAAGCCGCGGTCGATGCGCCGGCATTGCCCGACGAGGTGCTCACCCAGGTGCCCTTGCCTTGTTCGACCAACTGGGAGATGCCCACCGTCGAGATGCGATCTTTGTAGGAACCGGTCGGGTTCAAGCTCTCGTTCTTGAAAAACAGATTATCCAGGTCCTGCGCTGCGCCCAGATGCGCCGAGCGTAGCAGCGGCGTGCCCCCTTCGCCCAGGCTGACGATATGCGCGCTGTCATCCAGGGGCAGGCGGGCGGCATAGCGCCAAATGCCGGGCAGGGCCGGATCGACGGGAATTTCGGGGGATGTGTAGAGGACATTGAGGATGCCGTCGTCTTCCGGGCAAGCGGTGACGGCGCGATCGTTTATGAGCTTGTGACAAGTTCTGCAAACCAGTTGGTACATAGTGGCATTCATCCGCATGGCTCAATATATTCCTGCGATTGTAGACGATGCCGGTTTGATTCGCCAAAATCGACTAGTGTGTCCCGGGCCATCGCTTCAAAATGATGGTGCCTGAAATTGCGAAAAGCAAACTGGAATTAAACTCGAGAGCGCGCAGAGCGCACAGAGAAAATCAAAACATATGCCATTGTCATTGTGGTAGTGTATTGAAGTCGGTTGAGATTTATGAGCCACAACCACATAAGAACTGGTAGGGGCGATCCG
>JAPOOU010000104.1 GCA_026713245.1 Chloroflexota bacterium | reverse complement strand
TCATGGGCGGCGTCCTCCTGCTACTCGGTCTCTCAATACTGATTACCCTGCCGCTTTGGAAACTGAAGAAAGCGAAGCGCAGCGGCAGCAAGGAAGTCGACCCAAGAGCGCCGCTGCGGGAAACGCTAGAGCGTCCGATCGTTTGGATCAGCCTGCTCTACTTTTTCCTATACGGGGGCATCGAGATCGGCACCGGGCAACTGGCGAATACCCTTTTCGTCGAAGCAAGGGGTATTCCACAAGAAACGTCCAGCGCATGGATTAGCGCGTATTGGGGCAGCTTCACGATTGGCCGCATGCTCATGGGTCTTTTGGCCTTGCGCTTCGGTGACCGGCTGTTGCTGAACATCAGCTTTGCGCTGACCGTCGTCGGCGCCCTGCTGCTATTTGCCAATGTTGCAGACATTTCCAGCTTCGTTGGACTGCTGGCTTTGGGTTTCGGTCTGGCGGCTCAGTTTCCGATTCTGATTCTGCAAACGCCAGGTCGCGTCGGCGCTGAACACTCCTCGAACGCTATCGGATTCCAGGTCGGCTGCGCCGGCTTGGGTGGCGCAACGCTATCTGGCGTCGCGGGGGTATTCGCGGAGAATATTGCTATCGAGTTGATCAGCCTGTTCATTTTCCTGGGCGCGCTGCTTTCGCTCGTCATATTTCAAATGATGGTCCGGTGGGAAAAGCGAATTGCCGCCACGGGCTTGGCTTAGGATCACAAAATGCTGACGCTGCAAGAAAAAATCGGGCAATTGTTGATGGTGGGATTCGATGGCACAAGCGCGCCCCCCTATCTTTTGGACTGGTTGGCATCCGGTCGGGTCGGCGGCGTGTATCTCTTCGCGCGCAACGTGGACTCGCCCTCGCAGCTGAAGCAACTTGTGGACACATGCCATAATGCGGCCAAGTATCCCATCCTCGTGGGAATCGACCAAGAAGGCGGCGCTGTAGCCCGTTTGCGGGCCGGCTTCAGCGAGAGCCCCGGGGCTATGGCGCTGGGCGCTTCCCGCGATATGCAACTCGCGGAAGAAGTCGCTTTCATGTTGGGGCAGGAATTGGCGGCACTGGGCATCAACTGGAACTTCGCGCCGGTCGCCGATGTTGCTCATAACCGTGCGAATCCGTCCGTCGGCACGCGATCGGCAGGCCGGGACAAGGATTTGGTCAGAGACTTCGTTGTCGCGCAGATCAAGGGATTCGAGCGAGCAGGCGTCGCCTCGACAGCCAAGCATTTTCCAGGGCTGGGCAATACCGAGATTGATACGCACGACGCGCTTGCAAGAGTATCCGGATCACTGCGCTACTTGTATGAAGAAGATCTGATGCCTTTTCGCGGCGCAATCGGCGCAAACGCGCCCTGCATCATGACAACGCACGTTATGTTCGAGGAATTGGACGATCGCTACCCGGCAAGTTTGTCGCCGCGGGTGATCAATGGATTGCTGCGGGACGAATTGGGCTATGATCGCGCGGTTTGCACAGACTGCATGGAGATGAAGGCGATCACTGACGGCTGGGGAGCCGGCGAGTCCGCCGTGCTCGCTGTGCAGGCGGGCGTGGATATTCTGCTGTTTTCGCACAGCCGCGCCCGGCAAGAAGCCGCCTACGATGCGCTTCTGGGGGCGGCAGAATCTCGCCGCATATCGACTGCGCGCATTGACAAGTCCATAGCGCGCATAGGCGCGATCAAGCGACAGTACCCATTGGATGACCGCCCCGCTTTGGAGATTGTCGGCTGTGACGCCCACCTTTCCCTGGCTCGCAAAGCCGCCCGAGCGGGCATGGTTCTTCTGCGAGCCCCCGAGCGCTGGCCGATTGCTCGCCGGCGATCTCGCGTCCTGTGCATCGAGTTCGCCGCGCAGCTGTTTGCGAACGAGGAGGAATTGGATTCCGGTACTGCTCTCTCGCGGTATCTGCGCCAGCGCTTGCCGCATGCTGAAAGCGTGATTGTTCGCTCCGAATCCGAGCTTGACTTGATACCGGCTCAAGCCGAATCGCTGAGCGCGGCATCGGACATTCTGATCGTAGCGACCAGAAACGCTCACACGCTGCCTTGGCAAGCGCAAGCGGCCCAGGGAGCTATGGATCGTCATCCCGGAGGAGTATTGCTTTGCCTGCGGGATCCAGATGACGCCAGCGTGATATCCGGCGCCGGCGTAATTCTTTGCAGCAACGGCGATAGCGGGCCATCGCTTGAAGCCGCGGTAGACGCAATCTGCGGCGATTATGAGCCCGGGGGGATACTCACGGTGAATCTGGAGTTGGCAACATGACCGCGACAACGGGAGCGCTACTAGCGGATAACCGGTTTAAGGCCGAGCTGGAAGCGCTGCTTGAGCGGCACTTGCCCGGTAGCTTCCCCGCGCTTAGCCTCTGTGTGATTCATCGCGGCGACATTGTTCTGGATGGCGCCTGGGGCTGGATTGAACCGGAGGCGCGACAGTTGCCGATCGGCACTGATACATTGTTCGACTTGGCATCTGTCACCAAGATCTTCGTCGAAACCAGCTTCTTGACGCTCGTTGAGGCCGGCAAAATAGCGCTGCAAGACAGGCTGGTCGATGTCATCCCAGAATTCGGTAATTCGAATCCGCGCGAAATCTCCGGTAGCCAAGATCCACATACGAGACGATTCCTGCCAATTGACGGCGAATATGACGAACTCAGCGTCGACGTAAGCGAGGTCACGTTCAAGCATCTTTTGACGCATACCTCCGGCCTGCCGCCCTGGCGTTCGGTGTACCTGCTGGCCAGCGAACAGGCTCCCGCGCCCCCGGCATTTGGACGCGCCTACGAAGAGAGGCGCTGGCGAGGGGGCTTGGCGAGCATGCTGCGCTTTCCTTTCGCGGGTCCCATTGGCGGCGCCGTTCGTTATAGCGATATCGGTATTATGCTGCTGGGTGAAGCGGTGGCCAGATTGCAGGGCAGCCGGCTCGACAAAGCCCTGGCGGAGCTCGTTCTTGATCCGCTGAATCTGCGCTCGCCTACCTATAATCCGGTTCAGAATGGCGTTCCCAGAGAAAAAATTGTGCCCACAGAATACGATGATAGCTGGCGCGGCCGCCGCGCCTGGGGAGAAGTCCACGACGAGAACGCTTGTGGACTAGGGGGCATTGCCGGCCACGCCGGCTTGTTCGCCACCGCCCGTGATGTTGCCGTTTTTGGGAAGGCATGGGTATCGCGCGACTGTCGATTGCGCCTGTCAGCGCAACTGAGGAAGGACGCGACCAGCCAGCAGGCATCCGGACAGTTCCGTATGGGATTGGGCTGGATGCTCAAAGCCGCCGAGGACTCATCCGCGGGCGACCTTTATAGCAATGCTTCTTATGGGCACACCGGCTTCACGGGAACCTCGCTTTGGGTCGACCCGATACGGGACCTGGTCACCGCTGTGTTGACCAACCGGGTTTATCACGGCCGGCATCCGGAAAACATTCATGCCTTCCGGCGCTCAGTTCACGAGCTTGTCGCGCGCGGGATTGATGAAAAATGAACGATCAGCTCTTCATGGGCATCGATGGCGGAGGAACGAGCCTGCGCATCGCCATTACCGATGGCAATACCCAAGTCATCAACAGCATTAAGACCTCGGCGTCAAATCCCAACCTCCTTGGCCATGATCACGCGCAAAGGCATATTCGGGCCGCGATTGATGACTGCATGCGACAGGCGGAAGTTTCCCCTCGCGCCATTCAATCAGCCGCTATCGGCATCGCCGGCGCATCGGCGCAGCACAGCCGCGATTGGCTGATAGCCACGGTAGAACCGGCCTTGCCGGACAGCCTACTGGTAGCCGCTTCCGACCTCGAAATCGCGTTGGTTGGCGCTCTGGCAAAGCGCTATGGCGTTTTGCTGCTGGCCGGTACGGGAAGCGCGGCCTTTGGCATCTCACCGGCGGGTCGGCGGATGCAGATCGGCGGATGGGGATACCTTCTGGGCGATCCGGGCAGCAGCTACTGGATCGGGATGCAAGTGCTGAAGCAAATGATTGATCATCACGATAGCGTTGGCGCAGGCGCCGAAACAGCGAGCAATGACGCGCTATTCGATTACGTTATGCAGACGCTTGGAATTCCACAGCCCAGGCTGATCGTAGACTGGCTGTATCGCAATCAGTCTCCACCTGCTACACGAATAGCCGACATCGCGAGAACTATCCTGAATCTCGCCGAGGACGGCAATTGGCGGGCGATCAACATCTTGCAAGGTGCGGCGATTCAGCTTGTTCGACAGACGAGATTGCTGATCCGGCGTCTCGATTTCCCGAGCGCGGAAATCGCCTTTGCCGGCGGATTGCTCGAAGGCGACAATCTGCTTTCAGAGGACGTGGCGCGGCGCTTGGGACTGGCCGAGCGGCCTGTTGCCAGGCACCCGCCGGTGATCGGCGCGGCCCTCTTGGCCAACATGGAATGGAAAAGACGCTCGGCGGCAAGTAAAGAGTCCCAGGAATGTCGCGCCCACAGAAGATGACCGGCCTACTCGTGGCATGAGCGACGTGGAATATAAATAAAGGGGACTATATAGTTAAGTAACAATCCCTTGTCAGGACTAGGCTAATCGCGCTTGTCAAATTCCCACTCGCCGCGTTTCTTCGGCTTGGTGTTCATGATAATTCGCGCCACGTTCTCCGGCGTATTGTCTGTCTTAAAGTAGTCGCGGGGGGATGCGTCTTTTCTTCGGTATATCTTCAACCGGCTCGGGGAATTCTAGCGGCGGGCGGCTTACCGGGCGCTTGCGATACTCTTGCTCTGGTTTATTTTGTGTATCCATATGCCACCCTGTCCGTTTCGAGTTGGTCATAGAAGTCGGACATCGACGTGGATAGTTCTTCTCGTGTAGGCATACCTAGGAAATTCACGAGAGTTGTACTCGCGAAATCTACTGCCTCGTTTATGTCAGTCGATACAAACGACACAAAAGAGACATCATTGATGTTATCGGCAAAAGATGCTTGATTCGCTTAGGACACTGTATACTGAAAAGAATCTCTAACGCCAGAGAACTCCAGATTTCGTTTTTCTATGGTGATGTGAACAATGCGCGACCCATTGGTCTCTACTGTCAGGTAATTTTCTTTCTCAGATCAACCGACACGGAAAACTCGATCCGGGTACTTGCTAGTCTTATATGCTTTCATATATTGCATATTTATACGAACCTCTCACAAATGCTATCAGTTATCACATACCACTATTATAGCACAAGTGTGCTGCTAATCGTAGTATGTGACAATAGGCGTTGTTGGGCAACTTACCACCCTGTCTCCTGATATTCTGCATCAGGCTCAATTGTAATCGACCAAGCGGCGCACAGCCCGCCATCTGGCGGGCTGTGCGCACTGTTTTGTGGGCAGTTCGAGGTATAGATCTTCGGCCTGCTCGGACACGGCGTTGGCTACCTAATTGCTGGACCCGAATGTAATCTTGACGATGCCGTCATACGATCCAAACGTACCTTCATTTGTGCTTACGCCGTCGCGCTGGTAGTAGACTTTTAGTGTATACTCGTCATCGTCGCTGACATATGCGCGATAGTCAACACTGCCCTCGGCCTGCAAGGTGTTGTCAGTCTGACCTTGATTGCCGCCTTTCACGGCAACATGAAAACCATGACCGTCCGAACGACTAATAATCAATTGCGATGTGCCGGGCGATTCCGTGATCGTGAACCCTTCTACTTCATAGGTCTCGGATGCCAAGACGATCCCGACCCCTAACACAACTGCGAGCATTGCTACTACGAGTATTGCGCGTTTCATTTGTGCCTCCTTAGCACTTTGCTTAAATTGACAAATGGTTGGGCTGAGGCTCGAACTCAGATCAAACCGATTAAAAGTCGGCAGCATTTCCAGTTATGCTACGCAGCCTTATTTGCTTTTCAGCGCGCAAGCAATGACATGAAAATATCCACCTGTACATTGCGCCGCCCGCGCCTTCTCTATCTTCCTTACCCATCTTTCACCTCCTATTCAGTTGGATATGGTTATGATGTATAGTAAAGGCGGTAGCGTAACTGCTACCGGTTTTTGGAAGTTTCCCGTGGCATACGCCGACCAAGCACATTGCCACGGGAAACCCTCGATTCAAAGCCGCGAACGGCTCAGCCATCTACGAACATAACATAGATGTTGTTATGTTGCAAATACTCCTATCTAATCACTTTTGGCTCGTTTTCCGATACAGTCTCTGAACCAAGCCACAATACGGACTAAGAAGTCATCTCAACTAATGAACGAAGTAGAATACTGTGGCTTACCACTCTATAAACAGAAGTAAATCCAAGTAAGTCGCGCAACAAGATCTTACTAGAGAGGACACAGAGAGCACAGAAGTAGTACCAATGAAGTAATGCAACTCTTGCTAAAGCGACGATCTGTAAGGGCGACATACCATGCCGCCCGGCGAGTTCGTTCACGTACCGATGCAGGCGCTTCTTGCTGATGGTACGCACCCATGTACCCGCGCTTGAGCATTGACCAGAACCGTTTCATCCCGTTCGTATGTATCTCCCCGCTCACGTACTCTCCGACCGAGCAGCTAACCGCCATGCGCCTGCGCGGCAAATTAGAGATTGAGCACGAACAGGTACTATTATGCCGTCTCCGAATTTGTTTATTGCATATTTTGATTTTGTAGTAGCGGTGATGATTACCATAGGAATGGCAATCTTCATCGCCTCCAAACTCAACCTGTTTAGCTAAACCCTAAACAGTGGACTAAGCATGTACACCCAGTCATAGGGGAGTGACAGCCACGGTCTTAAAGTCGTAAAATCAAGTATCTACTTTGCGGTATAATCCCCCAAATAAAGGAAAGCGCGGCGTGAGATTATCCACCGAGAATCAGAACCCGGCTACCGCGAATATCGACAAAATGTCTACGCTTGACATGCTCGCGGCGATCAATGAAGAAGATACCGGCGTGGCACTGGCTGTGAAAGCAGCGCTGCCACAGATCGCCCGCGCGGTAGATACAATCGCGCGGTCCTTGCGCGGCGGTGGCCGGCTCTTCTATGTCGGCGCGGGCACCAGCGGACGGCTTGGCATACTTGATGCGGTGGAATGCGTACCGACCTTCGGCACTTCCCCCGAGCAGGTGCAAGGCCTGCTAGCGGGTGGTCAAGAGGCTGTCTTCCGCGCAGTTGAAGGCGCGGAAGACAGTGAGGACATGGGCCGGCAGGACCTGCGGCAACGCGGACTTTGCCGCGACGATGTTGTCTGCGGGATCGCGGCCAGCGGTCGTACGCCTTACGTCATCGGCGCCTTGCGTTACGCGGAGTCGATCGGCGCGCCGTCGGTCGCTATCTGCTGCAACACGGAGGCGCCAATCCTGGAACTCGCGGATATCGGCATAGCGGTCGATGTCGGTCCGGAAGTCATCGCCGGTTCGACACGCATGAAAGCGGGCACCGCCCAAAAGCTGATTCTCAATATGCTGAGTACGGCTACCATGATCACCCTGGGAAAAGTCTACCGCAACCTGATGGTCGACTTAAGCGTCACCAACCAGAAGCTGGCGGAAAGAGCGTTGCGTTTGGTGATGCAATTGACTGAATCCGATGAGGCGGGAGCGGCGGCATTGCTGTCCGCGACCAGCAACGACGTCAAGACCGCTGTGGTGATGGCCAGGCTTGGAATCAGCCTCTCTGAGGCGCGAGAGCGGCTGCGGCGGGCGGATGGCTATCTGTACCGGGTAATAGACGACTTGGACCTTTAGATGACAACAGAGACGCAGATCATCATCAAAAACGCGCGGATCGTCGCCGAGACAGGCGCCTGCGACCGGGCCTGGCTGCGCGTCGAGAACGGCAAAATCTCCGCCATTGCGCCCGGTGATCCCCCCGAATTGCCGGACTCCACGATAATCGACGCGAATGGAGCGACGCTCTTGCCCGGCTTCATCGATATCCACGCCCATGGCGGGGACGGATTCGATGTTATGGACGGCGACGTCGATTCCCTGTCGGGCATGGCGCGTTTTTTCGCCCGGGGCGGCGTGACGGCGTTCCTGGCGACGACCTGGACTGACAGCGGTGAGCGGATCCAGCAAGCCCTGCAAGCGGTGGCGAGGGCGCAGGACATGCGCGCGAATGGCGCCAGATTGCTTGGCGCCCATCTGGAAGGTCCCTATCTGAACTGGGAGAAATGCGGCGCTCAACACAGCGCCTATATTCGTCGAGCCGATCCCGCGGAAGCACTGCCCTGGCTGGACCTAAACGTAATCCGGCTCGTGTCCCTGGCGCCGGAATTCTCCCGAAACCACTGGCTGATCACAGAGGCGGTCGGTCGCGGCGTAAGGGTGTCGGTCGCCCATTCCAACGCGAACTTCGACCAAATCAGGTCGGCGCGGGACCTGGGACTATCTCACGCGACGCACGCCTTCAACGCCATGTCGCCGCTCCACCATCGCGAGCCCGGCGTCGTCGGCGCCGTACTCAGCCTTGATGACATCGACTGCGAGTTGATCTGTGACCTCGAGCACGTGCATCCAGCCGCCATTGATATCCTCTGGCGCTGCAAGGGCGTCGACCGACTGATCCTAATCACAGACTCGGTCAAGATTGCCGGCATGCCCGATGGCCGTTATCAGTTCTCACATCAAGAAGTCGAGAAGAAAGACGGCAGCGTGCGCATTTGCGCCGACGGCACGTTGGCGGGCACGACCCTGACTATGAATGCCGCATTGCGAAACTTGATGGCAGTCACGAAGCTGCCTGTAGACGCCCTTTGGCGAACGGCCAGCCTCAATGCCGCGCGGGCGATTGGCGTTGATGATCGCAAGGGATCCATCGCCATGGGTAAGGATGCCGATCTGGTACTGGTCAACGATGAATTGAATGTGCGCATGACCATCGTTGAGGGACGGATCGTGTATTCGCGGGATGAAGCGGGATAATCCGGTGTCACTTGCCTTCCCAATCAATCGGATAGGTCTTGTCGATCATGGCCGCCACGGCGTTGCGGAAGTCTTCAGTACGAAATAGCCCCGCCTGCGCCCAAGCCTCGATTTGCAGCCCGCGAGCGTGATCGCAGATGTCGTTGATCGCGCGCTTGGCGTAACTCACGGCAAGGGGCGCGGATGCGCACAAGTTCGCGACCAGATCGGCCAGGCCCGCCTCCAGCTCGTCCTTGCTGTAGACGGCGTCCAGCATCCCCCACTCCAGCGCCTGCTGCGCATCAATACTCCTGCCGGTCATGACCAGGTCCTTTGCGCGCGCGGGACCGACGAGCGACACCAGGCGAACGGTACCGCCGACATCGGGTATGATTCCCAGACGCGCTTCCGGCAAGCCCAATTTGGCGCGCGCCGTCGCTATGCGAAAGTCGCATGCCAACGCCAGTTCCAGCGCCATGCCCAGGCAGTAGCCATGCAAGACACAGATAACCGGCAGAGAACTCCGCTCAATCTTGTTAAGGATGGCTTGGTATCTTGCGGTAAAGGGGAAGAGATTGTCGCGGGCGCCGTCGTCGAGGGTTTGAAACTGCCCCAGATCAATACCTGATGAAAAAACCCGACCTTCGGCGCGGACAATGACGACGCGAGCGCCGGCGTTGAATTCGGACTCGGCGCGATCGAAGGCGTCGGAAAGGGCATCCATCATCGCGTCGTTGATCGCGTTGCGCTTGCCGGGACGATTTAGCGAAACTTCGAATACGGCGCCTTTCCTTTCGCTTTTGACCAGGCCTTCCATCTCGACCCTCCCCTGCCTAGTGCTCCGTCGCTAGGTTAGCGATTCCAGGAACTTCTCCATTGCTTCGACGGTGTTGAGGCTGAAGCGAGTTTTCTTGCGGTCAATGCGGCGCATCAAGCCGTTGAGTACCGTCCCGGCGCCGATTTCGACAAAGGTCTCGGCCCCGCTCGCGACAATCGCCCCCATTGATTCGGTCCAGCGGACCGCCTGTGTCAACTGTTGATTCAACTCTTCTCTGATGGCGTCGACCGAATCCAATGCATCCGCGCTGACATTGCCCAATAACTGCGCCTTCGGCAGCTCCAGGTCTGTTGCCGCAATTGCCCTGTTAAAGTCTGCCGCAATAGAAGCCATCAATGGCGAGTGAGCCGCGACGCTCACGGCCAGCTTGACCGCGCGCCTGGCGCCGGATTTCGTTGCCAGCGCCACGGTTCGATCAACAGCGGCGTCATCGCCGGAAATGACGGCCTGGCCAGGACAATTATCGTTGGCCAGGACAACCGTTTTCCGGGTCTCGTGGGATGCAGTTGCGCACAAAGTTTCGACAGTCGCGACATCCAGGCCGAGCAAGGCGGCCATGGCGCCCGGATTTTCCTCGCCCGCTTTCTGCATCAGTTCGCCGCGCCGCCGAACCAGAGCTAAACCGTCTTCAAAGGACAAAGCGCCTGCTGCCGTCAAGGCCGAGAATTCGCCCAGGCTATGCCCGGCCATCCAGGTCGGCTTGGTTTCGGGGACG
The DNA here is from genome assembly GCA_026713245.1 of Chloroflexota bacterium. GTDB lineage: Bacteria > Chloroflexota > Anaerolineae > Aggregatilineales > Phototrophicaceae > UBA6055. The sequence goes on along the minus strand of JAPOOU010000104.1, from coordinate 5,810 downwards.
AGTTGCTGCAAGACGCGCCAAATCGCCACGCTGCAAACGTAGAGCGCCGGCTGGGTATTGACGGTCTGATTTATACGGTCCTCCGGTCCCTTCCAGCAAATTTCTGATAAAGAGAATCCGAGCACTTCATCGGCCTGCGCAAAAATTTGACGCGCAATCTCGTATTGTTCGGCGAAATCTTTGCCCATCCCCAAGACTTGGGAACCCTGCCCGGGGAAAAGCGCCGCCGTCTTGCGCCAATTGATCATCTATGTCGCGCCTCTAGGCAAAGGCCGCACAAGAAAACGAAGCATAACAGAGCAAGCCCGCCAAGCCGCGCCGACGCGCGCAAAAAAACCGTGCGGAATGGGCACGGTCTCTTGGTCCAGTTGAATCAGCCAATACTCGACTAGTCATCCTTAACTTCCACGACCTTCTCGCCGCCGTAGGCGCCACACTTTGGGCAGACGCGATGCGAAATGCGGTACTCTCCGCAGTCTTCGCACTCTACCAGATGGTTCAATGTCAAGGCATGGTGTGCGCGCCGACGATCGCGGCGCGATTTGGAAACCTTTCTTTTGGGTAAGGGACCCATTCCAGCGCTCCTGCAATCTGTTCAAGACAAACACGGCATTCTACAAGCGTCCCAGCGATATTGTCAAGTGACAGCTGTCGCGGTAGTGTATCCATTTTGGTTGAAACAGAAATCCTTCGACCACCGAGAACAGCGAGATCGTCGAGAATAAGCCTACCGTATGGTTGCTCCACGCGTCATTTGTGCATTTGCCGTGAATGTGTTGATATGATTTCGATCGATTTCGATACAGCATCGGGAGCGAGGCGCGCCGACGATGGTTTCGTTTTCGTTAGCGGATTGTCCGTATTGTCCGATTTTCGGACAAAGAAATATCTTTTTCGGACAATACGCCCATTTTCGGACAAAGTTGAGCGCATTCGATGGCGAAGACGCTTTGAAACAGGTTTGCCGGGCTGGGCAGTCGGAACGCATGTCGGGGGCGGGATATGAGATTGTTACGTCGGCGAGTTGAGTGCAGGGTAGCATAGTTGGGCTGTGGGATGGCGACTAAATGGTCGCGGTTCGTTGGTTGTCCACAGCCGCTCGGCGCGTAACCAGCGGAGTCGCTAGCGTGTATGCAGCCGCTCGGCGGCAGCGATAAGGTCTGCCGCGCTCACGCAAAAGCGTAAGCCTTCCCGTCGCATGAGCAACGCGGTTTACGTAAACAGGGGCGATCCTTGGGTCGTCCAAAACGCCACAAAAGTATGGGTTTTGCGGCGATTTCTTGACCGATGAAAAGATATCCCTTCCTCATCGTATCAAGGGGGTCGCGTAGACACTGACCTTCAGAGGAGCTTTTTTCGTTGCGAAGTCCGCGTTTGTTAAGGCGCGGGATAGGAATCAGGGTAGCATGGATGGCCTGTGGAGTGGCGAATGGATAGTTGCGGTTCGTTGGGTACCACAAAGATACGAATAGTGACGGGACTGGAGACGGCAACGCTCAAGTTGCCCGTCTGCCGGATTCACAACTCCACCTTAACCATATGGCCACGCTATAATCGTGGCATCACAGTGAGAACTCTGCCATGAATCGACGCGAGCAATCCAGGATCGAACGTATCGTCAAGCAGCCAATCGCTCGGGTCACCGCCTTGGCCGGCGGCATGATCAGTGAAGTGCTCAAAATCGAATTCCGCAACGATGACGCGCTGGTGGCGAAAATCGGCGACGGCGCCCACGATCTGCGCATCGAAGGTTACATGCTCAGGTACTTGCAGGAGAAAAGCAACCTGCCGGTACCGGAGGTGTACTATGAGGAAGCAGACCTCTTGCTCATGGCGTTCATAGACGGCGCGAGCGAGTGGGATTCAGCCAGCCTGGCGGAATTGGGACATTTGCTGGCCAAATGCCACCAGATCGACGCTGGGTCTTATGGGCTGGAGCGAGATACGCTAATCGGTCCCTTGCATCAGCCAAATGAGCAATCGGAATCCTGGATCGAGTTTTTTCGCAAGCATAGACTCCAGTATATGATAGGCGTAGCGCGGGAATCAGGACATCTGCCGCCACGGCTGCAGGGGCGGCTTGTAGAATTCGCCGGTCAAATCGAGCGATATTTGATTGAACCACAGAAGCCCGTCCTCATTCACGGCGATATGTGGCGGACGAATGTCATCGCGCGCGACGGCAGTATCGCCGGCATCATTGATCCGGCGCTCTATTATGCCCACAACGAAATGGAACTCGCCTACATGACGCTCTTTGACGGCGTCGGCAGGGAATTCTTCGCCGCGTATCGCGAGATACAGCCGGTCGAGGATGCCTTCTTTGATACCCGCCGACATGTGTATAATCTGTATCCACTGCTGGTTCATCTGACGATTTTTGGCGCCAAGTATCTGCAGCCACTCGATGCTACGCTGAAGCGCTTTTCGATATAAGGCTTGTCTTGTGTATTACGCATAAGGAAATTCGTACATACTGCATATAGAGAGTCCCGCGCTTAGCCGCTAAAGTTCTGGGGCTGCACAAGTCTTTGACGCAATGGAACGATCGAAAAATGATTTGTAACAGCGCGGAACGCGCAAGCAAGAAGGCGAAGAAGAACCCAACCCGCTAGATTGGGCTGTTTGTGTTGAACGGAATTTGAACGCATACCCGCCCAGATGGCGGGTTTTTTAATTCGAGCAGCCTTATTATTGTTAGTCGCTGGCAACAGACGCAGCCGTACGGCGCGTAACCGGCGAAACGTTCCGCCGCGCTCGCGCAAGACAGCAAGTCTTCTCGCCGTATGAGCGACGCGGTTTATATAGACAGGAGATACTCAAAAATGACGAAAGAAGCGCCCCTCTGTCCAGAATGTGATGCCGAAGTTGAGATTCCCGGCGACGCTATGGAAAACGAGTTGCTGTCATGTGCGGATTGTGGCACCGAGCTGGAAATCATGAACCTTGACCCCATTGAACTGGAACTCGCGCCGGAGGTAGAGGAAGACTGGGGAGAATAGCAATCATGCGTGTTGCCCTGCTTGTCACCCACATACGCGCCGAAGAGAAGCTGATCCTGACGGCATTCAACAATCGCGATATCAGCCCGGATATTATTCTCGACCGCGAGCTCAACTTCAATATTTCGGAAGGACCGCAGCAGTTGGCGCCAAGCGGCATCGCCTGGCGCGAATACGACCTGGTATTCGAACGCTGCGTCAGCACGTCGCGAGGGATGTACGCCCTGGCGATACTCAATAGTTGGGGCCTGCGCAGCTTCAACACTTATGAGACCGCCGCCATATGCGGGGATAAGCTGCGGACCAGTATAGCGCTCACTCTGCACGGCGTCCCACAGCCGCATACGCGCGTCGCATTTACGCCGGATAGCGCGATGCAAGCCATAGAGATGGTCGAATACCCGGCCGTTTTGAAACCCGTAACCGGATCCTGGGGACGTCTGTTGGCGCGCGTACACAACAGAGACAGCGCTGAGGCCATCCTGGAACATCGACAGACCTTGGGCGATTACAACCATCACATCTATTACGTGCAGGAATACGTCGACAAACCGGGGCGCGATATACGCGCATTTGTGGTGGGCAATCGCACCATCGCCGCCATCTACCGCGAGTCCAACCACTGGATCACCAACACCGCGCGCGGCGGTCAGGCGACCAACTGCCCGTTGACCGAGAGCTTAAACGAGATCTGCCTACGCGCGGCGGACGCGGTTGGGGGCGGCATCCTGGCTATTGACTTGCTGGAAGAAGCGGCCGGCAACTTCGTCGTCAACGAAATCAACCATACGATGGAATTCCGCAATAGCAGCAAACCGACAGGCGTGGACATCGCCCAGGAAGTCATCGACTTTGTTATCGGGGAAGTAGGAGTGGTGGCGTGATTCAAGCCGGAATCGTGGGCGGCAGCGGCTATACTGGCGGGGAGTTGCTGCGCCTGTTGCATTATCATCCCGACGTCGAGGTGCGGCAGATTACCAGCCGCGAGCACGCCGGTCGCTACATTCACAGCGCCCATCCCCATCTGCGCGATGTGTCCAGATTGAAGTTTAGCCATCCCGACGGCCTGGAAGCATGCGATCTGCTTTTTTTGGCGATGCCGCACGGAACTGTCGCGCGTCAAATCGATCATTTCGCTGCGCTGGCGCCAAAGCTGATTGATCTCTCAGCAGATTTCCGACTGGACTGTTCGGCCAGTTATCAGCGTTGGTACGGCGAAGATCATCCTACGCCACGCTGGTTGGACCGTTTCGTTTACGGATTGCCGGAGGTTTATCGCGACAGCGTGACCGGCGCGAATTACGTCAGCGGGGTGGGCTGCAACGCGACCGTCATTAATCTGGCGCTCTTGCCGCTTGTCGGCGCCGGCCTGCTGGAACGCGCGGCGGTCGAGATCAAAGTGGGATCATCCGAAGGCGGAAACAAAGCCAACGCCGGGTCCCATCATCCGATCAGAAGCGGCGCCGTGCGAACTTATAAGGCCACAGGTCATCGGCACAAGGCCGAAGTTGAACTGGTACTGGGCGCGGACGCCCCGATTGACTTCGCCGTCACCGCCATCGAGATGGTTCGTGGCGTTCACCTCCTGGCACACTGTTATCTGAGCGAGCCACAGGTCGAGCGCGACATATGGAAGCTGTATCGCGGGCGCTATCGCGACGAGCCTTTTGTACGATTAGTTAGCGGCAAAACCGGCTTGCATCGCTTGCCGGAACCGCGGGTGGTTGCCGGCAGCAATTTCTGCGATATCGGCTTTGAACTGGACAGCGACGGCAAGCATCTGGTGATGGTCGCGGCTTTGGACAATTTAGGGAAGGGCGCCGCGGGCAGTGCTGTCCAGTGCATGAATCTTATGTTCGAATTCGACGAGACTGCGGGATTGGCATTCCCGGGTCTCTATCCCTAGCCGCTCGGCGGCAGCGAGAAGGTACAGCGCTCTCACACAAGATAGCAAACCAGTTCCTTGTATGAGCACGGGGGTAAATTGAAGAATAGATGAGCGCAAAGATGACTCGTGACAAATTGCTGGTAGTCAAAATCGGCGGCGGCGCGGGCCTGGACCTGCCCGCGACTTGCGACGATCTGGCCTTGATTGCCGGGCAGCGCCCCCTGGTCGTAGTGCATGGCGTTAGCGCGATCATGGATCAAATGTGCCGGGACCTGGGTATCGAAGTTCAATCGCTGACATCGCCGTCCGGCCATAGTTCTCGCTACACGCCGCCCCCCATTCGCGACATCTATGTGCGCGCGTCTGAATCGGCGAATCAGCGCGTGGTATCCGCCCTGCTGCAGCGCGGCGTCAATGCGTTGGGGATGTCGGGAAACGATGTTGCAATCACCGGCGCGCGCAAAAGAGCGATCCGCACTGTCATAAACGGGCGCGTTCGTATCGTGCGCGATGATTGCAGCGGCTCGATACAATCCGTGCAAAGCGACGTCCTTCAAAGCGCGCTTGAAAAGGGACAAGTACCAGTGTTGCCGCCAATGGCAAGCAGCGCTGACGGCTTGCTCAATGTCGACGGCGACCGCGCCGGCGCAGCCGCCGCCAGGGCGCTGGCTGCCGATACGCTTGTTATCCTCAGCAATGTCAAGGGCTTGTATCGCGCGTTTCCCGACGAATCATCTTTCGTCGCGGACGTGGCGCGTTCGCAGATTGACAGCGCGGAATCTTGGGCGCAGGGACGCATGAAACGCAAAATAATAGCGGCTCGCGAGGCGCTGGACGGCGGCGGTAGTCAGGGTGTCATCGCCGACGGCCGCGTCTGCCAGCCCGGATCCAAACAGCTCCATGGGGCCCGGGCCAGGGTT
>JAPOOU010000147.1 GCA_026713245.1 Chloroflexota bacterium | reverse complement strand
GGCTACTCGTCGCTAGAGCGACGCGGTTTACGTAAAAAGGAACATAGCGGAAAGCGCAAAGCAAAGGGCGACTATATAGTCGCGTTTGCCCGGATGGGCGAGAATTGGTGAAGTCTCTCGAGCCAGTGTCCAAGTTTTCGGGACCATATAGAGGGTGAAAACAGTCTTTCAACAGTGTCCGGTGAGTGGCCTGAAGAGTAGAAACTGCATGAGTATTGGACGACTCGGTCAGTCATCCTTGTCATATCGCTCGGTTTTTGGGTTAAGGATCTCATGTCGAGGGCTATCTAGAACTATTGCGACCGAAATGGCTACGCTTCCCGAAAAACCCGCTGTCGATACGCGACAGGATAGGCGTTACAATACGGCGCAGATCAGACAATGATTCTGGAGCCTATCGTGATTGAACTGACCCGAAAACTAGTGGAAACCTGGGGACCGCCCGGCTACGAACATCGCATCCGCGACATCATCCGTGACGAGGTGAGCGCGCTGTCGGACGAGACTTGGGTGGACGGACTGGGCAATCTGATCTGCCGCGTCGGTTCCGGCGGCAAGAAAGTTTTGGTCGCCGCGCACATGGACGAGATCGGGCTGATGGCCAATTATCGGGAGCCGGAAAGCGGCTATCTGCGCTTCTCGGCCATGGGAGGATTGCGAGCCGACACGCTCAACGGCAACCGCGTCCTCTTCGAAGACGGCACGGTCGGTGTAATCGCGGTGCAGAACGGCGGCGGCAAGTCTCTCGGCGACTTCTATATCGACGTGCAAAGCGACGAAGAAAGCAATGCCGTTCCAATAGGACAGCCGGCCGGATTCATGCGCGAGATGCAGACGCGCGGCCAGCGCATTGTCGCCAAGTCGCTGGACGACCGCATTGGCTGCGTCGTGGCCATTGAAACCATGCGGGGGCTGGATCGACAAGCGCCAAACGAAGTCTACTTCGCATTCACCGTCCAGGAAGAAGTTGGCTTGCGAGGCGCGAAGACCGCGGCACAGGGCGTCCGCCCGGATATCGGCATCGCAATTGATGTCACGGGCAGCGGTGACCAGATCCGCGGGCGCAAAATGCTTGTCAAGCTGGGCGGGGGCGCCGCAATCAAGGTCCATGACCCGGGCCTGGTCGTGCCTGTGGCGATCAAGAACTGGATGATCGACCGCTGCGAAGCGGATAACATCCCGTATCAGTTGGAGTTGCTCGCCGGCGGAACGACTGACGCCTCGGCCATTCAATTGGCCGACGCCGGCGTTCCCAGCGGCTGTATCTCGATTCCCACGCGCTATCTGCATACGACCAGTGAAACCGTCGACATTAGAGACGTGGGGGCATGTATCGACCTGCTCTCCGGCTTGCTCGCCAATCCGATAGCGATCTGATCGGGGCCCAAGAATCAAAAGCGCGCGAAACCAGAGGCCGGGGAATCCACGACTTATGAAGGCCGTACTTTGTAAATCCTTCGGCGCGCCCGATCAACTGACGGTCGAAGACCTTGAAAGCCCGCTAGTTAAACGGGACGAAGTCAAGATCAGGGTGCGCGCCTGCGGCGTCAACTTCCCCGACGCGCTGATGATCCAGGGCTTGTATCAATTGAAACCACCGTTCCCCTTCAGCCCGGGCCTGGAGGTCGCCGGCGATATCATCGAAGTTGGCCCGGGCGTGGACACTGAGCGCGTCGGCCAGCGGATTATGGCTACCATGATGTTCGGCGGCTTCGCCGAAGAAGTCGTCGTCCCACAGTCCGCCGCGTTGCACATGCCCGCAAATATGTCCTACGAAACGGGCGCTGGTTTTCCGCTGGTCTATGGAACGGCGCATGTCGCCCTGTCCTGCCGAGCCCGGCTGAATGCCGGCGAAATTTTGCTCGTATTGGGCGCGGCAGGCGGCGTCGGTCTGGCGGCAGTGGAAATCGGCAAGCTGATGAGCGCGCGCGTAATAGCCGCCGCCAGCAACGCGCATAAGCTGGCTTTGGCGCGCAGCCGCGGCGCCGACGATACGATCAACTATAGTCACGAGGACCTGCGCGAACGCATAAAATCGCTAACTGAAGATCGTGGCCCGGACGTCATCTTCGACCCGGTCGGCGGCGATATTTTTGACCAGGCGGTTCGCCGCATCGCTTGGGAGGGCCGCTATCTGGTGATCGGATTCGCCAGCGGACGGATACCTGCCTTGCCTGCCAATATCGCCTTGCTCAAAAACGCGTCCCTGGTCGGCGTGTTCTGGGGCGCCTACCTTTCCCGCGATCCCGGCGTCGTCAAGCGATCCTTCCAGCAGTTGCTAACCTGGTACAACGACGATCGCTTGCGGCCGCATATTCACCGCGCCTATCCGCTCGAGGACGCGCCCAATGCGCTTGAGGACCTCATCAATCGGCGCGCGATGGGCAAGCTGGTTCTGACGGTCTAGCAATTCTTCTTTAATATCTCCCCTACTTATACATCTGAGGAAGGGACAGGTTTGCAGTAACAGGTTACAAATGCGACGGGTCAGCCAAGGCTGACCCCTACAGGGACCATCGAAGTCTAAAAACTGTAGCCGCTCGGCGGCAGCGAAAAGGTCCCAGGAATGTCGCGCTCACGCAAAATCGTAAGGCTTCCCGTCGAATCAGCGACGCGGTTTACGTAAACAGGGGCGACATATCTGACTCTGTTTATATTCTACTCTAACCCCTCCCCCGGCCCTGTGCCCCCCTCGATCCCCCCGCTAAACGGGGGGCGGAAACCCCGAAGCATCAGGGAAGGGCTGTTAACAGGTCAAATGAGACCAATCTCTAAGACGAAATCCTATTTTTCAACAGCGCCCATCTGGTCGCCCACTGCGGCTGCGGTTTGTGGTTTCGGGCGACATGATAGGTCGCGTAGGTCGCGTAGACACTCACCGCCGACACTGACCGCCTGTCGTCCCAACAGATCGTTGCTTTAGCGAAATTTGCATTTCTTTATTGGTTCTACTTCTGCCGCCGAGCGGCACTTCTCGCCCGGGACTTCTTCAATCTCAGCATTTATGAGCGAATATATGTTCTAAAGCCTGTCGCCCGAATACGGGTTCTGTGATATGCTATGTATGGGGACGCGAGTATTTGGGGGGCAAATACTGTATTTTCCCAACGGTTATATCAAAATCAGTCAAGGTTGAATGATGGCCTATCGCGGCGACGATGAGCCGGAATACATCGATGACGATGAATATTTTGACCCGGATGCCCCGGGAAGCGGCGGTCGGGGCGCGGAGAGTCGTCCGTCGGACGCGGCAAAGCGCGGCTCTTCCAAGGTCTTGGGGAGCAGCGGATCGCGCAATGACGCTATCGACGCGTCCCCTGGGAGCGGTGACGCGCGCGATGACAATGCTTCGGCGGTGGGGCGCGAGTCCACGCGCGCCCGAGCAAACCGCCCCCCCAAGAAGTCTCGCCGGGGCAAAAAGAAAGCCGCCAGGGCGCGTGAGACCGGGGGCAAGCGGGATTCTCGACGCGGCGCGCAGTCTGCCCCGGATGGGTCAAACGACGGCAATCGAGCGGAACGCGACAATCAACAAGGTAGCGCCAAGCGTCGATCCATCAGTCTGCGGTCGCCCTTCCGTCGTAACAAGGTGACTAATGACGCAAAGAAGGATGCCGGCCCTCGCGACAACAATGGCAAGACAAGCAAACTCAAGGCCTTTGCCGGCCGCGTCGGCAACTTGCGGCAAGGCCTGCGACGAGCCAAACCAGACGAGGACGCTCGCCCGGTTCAACCTGTAAAGCGCTCGAAGCAGGAATCGAACAAACCTTCCATTCGCGCCGCATTTGGCGCCAGCCGCGGCGATACGCGACGGACAGGTCGCGAAACGCAGTCAGTCGGCGCGTCCCGGCGCCGTCTGGATCGCGCCGACGCCGACGAGCAACACGCAAGTCCCGGCAGCCACATCCGTCCCAGCAAAGCGCCAATCTTCAAGTCAAGCGAATGGCTCGATTTGGACCGGAAGCTGGATCTTGTCGGCGTGGGGCTGGTCTTCGGCGCTATCGTCCTGTTTTTCAGCGCTCTTTCGCGCGAGCAGGCTGCGATCGGCGCGGTACACAAGCTGATAGGCCAACTGCTGGGCTGGGGAGCTTTGGCGGTTCCTATCACCATGTTTGCCATCGGCATGTGGCTGATCGTCCGGCATTTTGGCGATCAGGCGCCAATGATTGATCCGGTACGTCTCGCCGGCACATTAACCGCGTTCATCGGCGCGTTAGTGTTGTTCCAGTTTGCGGAGTCAATGAGCTATGTCGGCGACGGCTATTGCGCGCCGGATTGTGTGCGCGGCTTGGTAGAGCTTTCCTATCTCAGCGGTCGCGGCGGGGGATTAATCGGCGGCTGGATATATCAAGTGCTCGTAATTAATCTGACCGAGCTGGGCGGATTTGTGATCGTGGCCATGGTCTTGACCTTCGCGACGATGATGATCACGCGCTTGAGCATGGCCGAACTCGCCGCCGTGACTATCGGATTCACGCGGGGCATGCGTGACAATATAGCGCAGCGAGCCGCCATGCGGCGCGCGCAAATATTGCAAATGGAAGAACAAACTATTCTGACTCGGCAAGAGGCAACCGTCCGCGTATCAAAGCCGGAGTCGGCCAAATTGTCGGGATCGGTAGCTGGGGTGAATGCCCTGCCCGAGCCATCCGGCGATACCATGCCGATACCGATTCGACTGCGTGACATGCTTTCCAGGCGCGTCAGCCTCTTGAGAGCCGCCGCCGAATCCAGCGCGGAAGCCGCTGTCCGCGAGGCGCCGACGGCAAGGGCGCCAATTCGGCAAGGATCGCGCATCTTTGGGCGGCTCTTTGCCGGCGGCGCCGGCAGCGCATCGGAAACTCGGAATCATGCCCCGGCCAACGAAACGGGCGCGGCGACAGCAAGCAAAGCAAAGGTGAAGCCAAACTGGCGGTCTTACGCAGCCAAACCAGCGCCGCCGATGCGAGCATCCGGGTCACCGGTAGAGCCGATTCGGCCGCAATCCGATTCATCCTCGTCCATACGCGCAGAGGCGCCAGCAGCGCCAATGCAACGACCGACGGAGCGCACATCGAAGCGAGCAACCGAGCGACCAATTGACGAACCCGACATCGCGCCCTCCAGGCGGCCAGAACCGCGGATCGCATTGCCCGAGCGCAATGATGAAAGCGCGCGCTCGGACGATAATACGTGGCTGAGGTCGCGCCCATTGCAGCCACCCGAGCTTGGGCCGGATTCGGCACAAGTCATCCGTCCCGCTAGCGACGCGAATGAGCCATCAGACTCCAGTAGCAAACCCGAAGTCCCACCCGAGCAGTTCGACGATCGATCGGACGCGATCGCGGAAAGCGCGGCTGAACTCCCCAGCAGCGTAAAACCCTTTCCCCGGGCTGCGGAACCGGCGGACCCCGAAAATCAGACTGTTGCGACCGAACCGGCGCGGCGATCACGGCCGCGAGTCGAGTGGGGTTTGCCGGATTTCCGCGCGTTGCTTACCGGCGGCTCTACCGGCGAAATGGACGAAGAAGTCCTGCTGCAGCAAGCGCAGATAATCGAAGACACGCTGGCCAGTTTCGGCGCGCCCGGGCGCGTGGTGGAGCTCAATACCGGTCCGGTGATCACGCAGTTCGGCGTCGAACCCGATTATTTGACGTCGCGAACCGGCAAGCGCAGTCGTGTCAAGGTCAGCGCCATCGCCCAGTTGGACAAGGACCTTCAATTGGCGCTGGGGGCCAAGTCGATCCGTATAGAAGCCCCGGTACCGGGAAAGGGTTATGTCGGCATCGAAGTGCCCAATCCGGACTCGGCGATGGTTAGCCTGCGAGACGTCATGGAATCACATAGTTTTCAACATATTGACTCCCCCCTTGCCATCGCGCTGGGTATGTCCGTAGACGGAAAACCGGTTTCCGCCGATCTGACGCAGATGCCTCACCTTTTGATCGCCGGCACCACCGGTTCCGGCAAATCCAAATGCATCAACGCCATCATTATCAGTATCCTGGCCAACCGATCGCCCGACGATGTCAAATTCATTATGGTTGATCCAAAACGGGTAGAATTGACCGGCTACAATGGCCTGCCTCATCTGGTCGCGCCCGTCGTCGTGGAACTCGAAAAGACAGTGGGCGTCTTGCGCTGGGTCACGAGCGAGATGGACGAGCGCTACAAAAAATTCAGCAAGGCCGGCGCCCGCAACCTGATCGATTACAACCACATTCTCGATCCCGAGTCGGCGCCTATGCCCTACATCGTGGTGATCATCGACGAATTGGCCGACCTGATGATGACCGCGCCCGAAGAAACGGAACGCGCCATCTCGCGCATTGCGGCGCTGGCGCGCGCCACCGGCATTCATCTGGTGATCGCCACGCAGCGTCCCTCTGTTGACGTGGTGACCGGGCTCATCAAAGCCAATTTCCCGGCGCGCATCGCCTTTGCAGTGGCCGGAAGCGTCGACAGCCGCGTGATTTTGGATCAGCCCGGCGCTGAGCGCCTGCTGGGCAAGGGCGATATGCTCTATCTGTCCGGCGACGCGCCGGCCCCTGTGCGCATGCAGGGCGTTTTCGTCTCCGACGAAGAGATCAACAGCATCAGTCGCTTCTGGAAACTTCAGAATCTGGGCGTCGAAGGGATTGAACCGATCAGTCTCCCGGCTGAAGCGAGAAGCAAAAACAGGCAACCTGGTAATGGACACGAGTCCGGCGCAGCAAGTATCGAAGCGCCCAGTCAAGCTTCGTTTTGGGATGCGTCCGCCCAGCGCGACATGACCGGCATGGCCGTCGAGGACATGACTGGCAATCCGGATCCGCAAGAAGATGAGCTATACCAAACCGCGGTCGATATGGTCCGACGGCTGGAAAAGGCGTCGATCTCGCTCTTGCAGCGGCGTTTGCGCATCGGTTATACGCGCGCGGCGCGCCTGGTCGACATGATGGAAGAGCGCGGCGTAGTCGGCCCCCCCAAGGAAGGCAGTTCCAAGCCGCGGGACGTGCTGCCGGAATAAGCACAAACCAGTACCAACCAATCTGCGCCTCTTGCCGGCCAATGCAACAGCATATCGCTGCAAACCGGCGGTTCCAGAACCAACTGCTACGCGCCTTGTAGATGCTGTCAAAGTCTTCTGTCCCCATAAACATTTGTAGCAACCGACAATTGCGCTTGCCGTGAAGATTCCGCTGTTTCATCTGCTGCTTTGCGCTACAATACGGCGCGTATAGAAAGGAAGCATTCGCTATGGAATACACCAGAATCGATGGCATCGACAAACCGGTCTCACGCCTGCTGCAGGGCAGCATCATGCTCTCGGCAGAAGATCGCGACGGCAACTTCCGCTTGCTGGACGCCTGTTTCGAAAACGGCTTCAACGCCTTCGACAGCGCGCACAGCTACGGCGCCGGCCTCACCGATACAGAACTTGGCGCCTGGATCACGTCGCGCGGGATTCGCGATGACGTGGTGATCTTGACTAAATGCGCCCATCCAGAAAACGGTATACCTGATCGCGTCCGTCCCGAGTACATCCGCAGCGACCTTGCCGAATCCCTCGAACGCCTGCAGACTGATCATGTCGAGCTCTTTCTGCTGCACCGCGACAGTCCGGATTATCCCGTCGACGAGATCGTCGATGTGCTACATGAGGCTAAAGAAGCGGGACAGATCGGCGTATACGGCGGTTCCAACTGGCTGGCCGACCGCGTTCAAGCGGCCAATAAGTATGCTGCCACCAACGACAAGACGCCATTCACAGTCAGCAGCCCGCAGTTCAGCGTTGCCGAAATGGTCAAGCCGCCCTGGGAAGGCTGCATCAGCGTCAGCGGCGCCCAGGGCGAAGCCGACCGCGCCTGGTACGATGACAACGAAATCTCGCTGTTCACCTGGTCGAGCCTGGCCGGCGGCTTCATGACCGGCAAGTTCCGCCGCGACAATCTGGACAGCTTCAGCAACTACTGGGATACCAATCCCATCGGCGCCTATGCCTATGAGAGCAATTTCCAGCGGCTTGACCGTGTTCTGGAACTGGCCGCCGACAAGGGCGTCACGCCTGCGCAAATCGCCGTAGCCTACATACTGAGCAGCAATCCCCGCTACCACCCGATCGTGGCCAATTGGGAGGTCGAGCAGATCCCGGATAACGCCGCCGCTGTCGATATAAAACTCAGCGCCGCGGAAATCTCCTGGCTGGAAATGAAAACAGAGGAAAAGCCTTTATGACTGACCGAATCCGTTGGGGATTGATCGGACTGGGAAGCATATCACGGAAGTTCGCCACGGGAGTGGGCTTCCTGCCGGATGCCGAGGTCTATGCCGTCGCCTCGCGCTCGGGTGACAAGGCCGATGCCTTTGGCGCGGAATTCGGCGCGACCAAATGCTACGGCAGTTACGAGGCGCTGGCAAAGGACCCCGATGTCGATGTCGTTTACATCGGCACGCCACATACTTATCACCTGCCCAATACCTTGCTATGCCTGAACGCCGGCAAGCACGTACTCTGCGAAAAGCCCTTCGCCGTCAATAGCGCGCAAGCGCAAGAGATGGTCGCATGCGCCCGCGCCAACAAGCGCTTTCTGATGGACGCCTTCTGGACGCGCTTCTTCCCGGGCATGGTCAAGCTGCGCCAATTGCTCGCCGACAAGATCATCGGCGATGTCATGCTGCTGCAAGTGGACTTCGGCTTTCGCATGGGCCAGATCATGCCCGACCATCGTCTTTTTAATCCTGAGCTTGGCGGCGGCGCGCTGCTCGATGTCGGCGTGTACTGCGTACAACTGGCGTCGATGGTCTTCGGCAAACAGCCCAGCGAGATCCTTTCCCAAGGCACGCTTGGCTCTACCGGCGTCGACGAGTTTTCGGCTACGATCTTCAAATACAGCGACTATGAATTAGCCACGATCGCTACCGCGATCCGCCTCAGCACGCCGCAGGAAGCCCGCATCATGGGCAGCAAGGGCACCATCGCCCTTTCCGAGTGGTGGCGCCCCAGCCAGATGACAGTCGCTGTATCCGGATCTGAGCCGGAGACGCTGAGCTTCGACAATGAAGGCAACGGATTCAATTACGAAGCGGCGGCTGTCGGCAATTGCATTCGGTCCGGGCTGATCGAATGCGACGTGATGCCGCTGGATGAAACGCTGGCGATCATGGACACCATGGACAGAATTCGCGCTGTCTGGGGCCTGCGCTATCCCGTCGAGGACTAGATCTATGCGAGCATTCTAGATAAGCGGCTTCAGTATCGAGCATCGCATCAAAATGATGTCGGCTGAATTGGCGGAAATGCATACCGACAATTGACTGGGGATAACGCAGAAGTAAATCCAACAGAGTAATGCAATCCAATTCGTGTATGGATTTGCGGGGGGCGAGCCTTGGCTCGCCCCTACGTTTTTACATTTTGTTGTTGGATTTACTGAGAACGCGGAGCTCGCAGAGAGAAAAACCAAATCCTTTGACAAATCGATCCGCCCGTGTTACCCTCGCCACACGTACATATTTCTAAGTCTCGGGTGTGCCTGAACCCGGATGTTCGGCACAAACAGGGAAAGTCGGTGCGAGTCCGACACTGTCGCGCAGCGGTAACTGATCGCTCGATCAGAAGTCCGAATTCCTGCCCGGAGCTTAGCTCGTGAAACTTTCGCGTCAAAAGGGAGACGAGCGTGGTTAGTGTCACTTATGCCCGCCGAAACCCGGCGGGCTTTTTTGATGCAGCGATAACCAGCCCCGTTTCCTCCTTAATCCTGAAGGAGGGATAAGATGTGTTCCAAACTTGTTTTGCTGTTGGTCATTCTGATATTCGCGGGCCCGGCAACGGCGCAGGATGTCAACCTGACCGAGGGTTGTATCACGGATTTCAGCGCCGATGTCGACTATTTCCCCGAAAAGGTCGAGATACGCGACGCGGAAAGATTCGCTGTCGCCTATCACAAACATTACAAAGTCCTGAGCGTCAGCGACGCCTTTGACGGCGCGCCCGGTTTTGAATATGTTCTGATGCAATGCGGCGCGCCCGCGCCGCCGGCAGCCGATTTCGCCGAAGGCGCGCAATTTATCGAGGTGCCAACCGGCGACATTATCACCCTTTCCACGACGCAGTTGCCCGCGCTGGCGCGGCTTGACCTGCTCGAACATCTGGTGGGCGTCGATAGCGCCTTTTATATCAGTACGGCTGAAGTGGTCGACGCGGTCGCTGATGGGCAAATCGCCGAAGTGGGATTCGGCGCGCAGATCAACATCGAGATGGTGCTGAGCCTGGAGCCGCATTTGGTCATGAGCTATGGCTACAATCCGGATACCGATGCCCATCCGATCTTGCTGGATGCCGGTGTCTTCACGGCGTTGGACGCCAGCTGGCGAGAACTGTCGCCGCTGGGGCGCGCCGAATGGCTCAAATTCACCGCCCTCTTTTACAACCGCGAAGCGGCTGCGACAGAGATTTACGACACCATGGTCTCCCGGTACGAGAACGCGCGGCAACTCGCCCAGAGAGTTCCGGAAGCCGAGCGACCGGGTGTGCTGATCAACTCATTCCTTGGCTATGCCGACGCCTGGTTCATTCCGGGTCAAGATACCTATGTCGGCAGGCTTATCCAAGACGCCGGAGGGCAGTTGTTGCTGGCGGAAGAGGGTTCGACCTTGAGCCGGGGCTTGAGCTTTGAAGCTGTCTACGAGGGCGGGCTTGCGGCAGATGTTTGGCTTGTTGAGACCTTTGGCGTTTCGTCTCAAGCGGACTTGCTGGCGCTCGACAGTCGCTTCGGCGACTTTGCAGCCTTGCAATCGGGCCATGTCTGGAACAACAACGCGGACGAAAACGCCAACGGCGGCAATAACTACTACGAATGGGGTGTGACCAATCCGCACCTGGTATTGGCGGACCTGGTGGCGATTCTCCATCCGGACTTGCTGCCCGAGCGCGAATTCGTATTTTATCAGCGTCTTGCGAGCGAGTAGCATGTCGCAACTGGCGCATAAACCCGCCCGGGCATCGTCGGCCATCGTTGAACCGGCGCCGGCGGACGCTAGACATATATGGACTCGACGCCGGCTTGCAGCGGGCGTACCCGGCCTCGATCGCCGCGTCATGATCTTGCTGCTAATGACCTTGGTACTGGGAATATTCCTGCTATCAAGTTTGGCGCTGGGTTCGGCATCAATTCCTCTGGACCAGATCGTTTCGGCGCTGCTTGTTGGCGAGTCAGACTCAACTGCATGGACGAACATCGTTCTCAAGTTTCGGCTGCCCAAAACGCTGACGGCGATGCTGGCCGGTATGGCACTGGGACTTAGCGGGCTGCTGATGCAAACCTACTTCCGTAATCCCCTGGCCGAGCCATTCGTGCTCGGTGTCAGTTCGGGCGCCAGCCTGGGCGTCGCGCTGGTGGTGCTCTCGACCGGCGCATCCGGCGCCGCCATGATCGCCGGTCTGGGGTTCACCGGCGATCTCTTGTTGACGACGGCAGCCGGACTGGGCGCCGGTCTGACCATGGCGCTGGTTTTGCTGGTTGCGACGAGGGTCCGCAGCAATCTGACCCTGCTAGTCCTCGGGCTCATGTTTGGGTATTTGGTGGCGTCGATGGTCAGCTTGCTGCTCTACTTTGCCCTTCCGGAGCGGATCCAGGCCTATATCAACTGGACTTTCGGCTCATTCAGCGGCGTCACTGTCGAACAGTTGCCGCTACTTGGTGCCTTTGTCATCGCTGGCTTGTTTATCGCAGCGACCTCCGTCAAGCCGCTGAATGCCTTGCTGCTCGGCGAAGACTATGCGCAAAGTATGGGAACAAACCTGCGACGCGCGCGACTAAGGATCGTGCTTTCGACCGCCCTTCTGGTTAGCGCGGTGACAGCATTTTGCGGTCCCATCGCCTTCATCGGCATTGCCGTGCCTCACCTTTGTCGCGGCATTCTGCGCACATCGGATCATCGAATCCTGTTGCCGGGCACTTGCCTGACCGGCGGTACTGTGGCCTTGTGCGCATCGTTAATCGCGGAGATGCCGGGCAATAATCTGGTTCTGCCGCTCAACGTAGTTACCGCGCTTCTCGGGGCGCCTGTGGTGATGCTGGTGATCCTGCGTCAGTTCCGGGGGCGGCAATGAGCGTACCGGCCCTGCAAACGCGCAATCTTTCGATCGGGTACCCGCGAAGGCGCAAGGCTGACATTTGCCTGGCAAGAGCGCTCAATTTGCGCCTGGAACCGGGCAGCCTGGTTGGTCTGCTGGGTCCCAACGGCGTCGGCAAATCGACGCTGTTGCGAACCTTGGCGGCGATGCAAGCGCCCCTGGCCGGCCAAGTGCTGCTTGATGGCGAAGACGCCCGCCACATGCCGCCCCCGCAACTGGCAAAATCGCTCAGCCTCGTCTTGACTAACACGCCGCATCCCGTCTTGATGAACGGCTTCGAGTTGGTCGCCCTAGGCAGGCTGCCGCACAGCGACTGGTTGGGCAAGTTAACCGACGGCGACCGCGCAGCCATCAATTGGGCTCTGAGCGCGGTCAATGCGGGAGAGCTGGCAGACCAGGTCCTTACCGAGCTCAGCGACGGCCAGCTTCAAAAGCTGATGATCGCGCGCGCCCTGGCGCAGGAGACAGCGATCATGCTACTGGACGAACCGACCGCATTTCTCGATCTGCCGCGCCGTGTTGAAGTTATGCGCTTGCTCAAGCGCTTGGCGCATCAATCGGGACGCGCAATCCTCGTTTCCACGCACGACCTGGAACAGGCTTTGAGAAACTGCGATCAACTTTGGTTGATGCGGGAGGGCGCCATGCTGGTCGGCACGCCCGAAGATCTGGTGCTTGACGGCGGCATGGCGGAGACCTTTCGCGCCGACGGCATCAGTTTTGATGAAAGCAGCGGCGCCTTTGCCGTTGAAACTTCCGCAGGCGCTGCCATACATGTCAAGGGTAGCGGCACACGAGAAAGCTGGATGCGGCGGGCGCTCGAACGCAATGGCTATCGCCTTGATCCGGCTGCCGGCGTCGCGGACGTCTCCCTGGGACAAAACGGCCAGGGACCCGAATGGCATCTAACGATAGACGGGCGCCTGAGCCGGCATCACTTGGTGGCCGAGGTCTTGGACGCGCTAACGGATGCCGGCCTATGAGCGACAAGACTGATAGCAAGCGGGGTCTCGTGTTAGTGCACACCGGCGAGGGACGCGGCAAATCAACCTCGGCCTACGGCGTAATTCTGCGCATGTTGGGTCGAAAAAAGCGCGTCGCGCTGATCCAGTTCCTCAAGCACGAGAGCGGCAATTGGGGCGAGATCCGCGCTTTCAAACAGCTAGGGCTTGAACCAATCAAGACCGGGGACGGATTTACCTGGACCAGCAAAGACATCGACGAAACACAAGCGCGAGCGCTGCATGGCTGGCAAATGGCGCGGGCAATCATCACATCCGACGAATACGAGCTGGTGGCGCTCGACGAGTTCACTTATCTGATGGACTTCGGCTGGCTGGACGCGGCTGAAGTGATCAGTTGGCTGCGAGCCAACAAACCGGCACGCTTGAACCTGATCATCACCGGACGCAACGCGCCAGCGCAGTTGATCGAATACGCCGATACCGTCACTGAGATGCGTAATGTCAAACACGCTTACGACAGCGGCATTCTGGCTCGCGCCGGCATTGAATTCTGAGGCGTCGACGAAGCGAAATGCCCTAGATGACCACCACCGCCGATCGCGCTGGAATCGGTATTCCGCCGTCCAGGCGATGCCAGACTTCATCGTCCACCGCCCGGTAGCGGCTGAGCGAAACTTCGCCGGCAAGTGACACCTCGACGCGGACTGATTCGTCTTCGTAATTGGCTATTGCCAGTCCGGGCGCGCCAGCCGTCTTGCTGACAAAAACCGCATAGGGATGGTGAGGGCTGCCATCCGATGTAGTCACGGTCGCGCCAACCGTATCGCGATATTCCCCGTCCCAGAAATAGTCGCGCAACTCCGCGCGCAAGGCATCCATTCTCTTGCCGTAATCCATCGTCAGCGGGAAATCGTCCAAATGCCCTTTGAAATTGTATGGTTCATAGCTCATGATATAGCGATATAACAAGCACTGATTGATCATATTGCGATCATTGAAGCCGCTGATGGCGGTCATCAACGGCATGTGTGGCAGCATATAGCGTGAGAGCGGCACGTGCCGTTTGTCCCAACTGCGATGATATGACAAGTGATAAACTCCGAATTGCCAATCGTAGACGCCTTCGCCGGCGAAGAGAAACTCGGGATTGGTTGGCTTGCTCAGCTTTTCCAGATGCTGCTGGAATTCGTTATCCCTGGAGAAGACGGGGAATCCTGGGCGATGTCCGTGGGCGGTGTCAAAGCAAAGCAAGGTCGGAGAATGGTGCTGGTTCTCGTCATAGAGGATGCCGTCGGCGCCCAAATCCAGCACCTTCTGAAACTCCGTCGCGCTTACCTCAAAATACTCGTCACTGCCAAAGCACATGGGTATAAGCCGCTTGGTATTGATGTTGAGCGCCTGCGTCGCCGTGTTATACTGATAACCGTTGTAGTGATAATAGTCACCGTAGGGATCCTTGATCGCCAGCCGATGCAGGTCCTCTCGGAACCATTCGGTCGCGCGGTCTGCCCAGGTAAACTTGGCAAAGATGATTAGCTTGACGCCACAACTCTGAATTTGCGCGATCGCCGCCTTGAGCTCGTCAAACGTGCCCAGGCGCGGATCGGGACTATGTGAGGGATTGCCCTGATCTTGCCCGCCGTCATTCCAGCCGACCAACTGAATCGCCTTGACACCGTGCCTCGCGGCTTCTTCGCCTATCTTGCCCAGCTCCTTGAAGGGAATGCGCAATTCGTCTTCCGGCGAGTTGATGTGCAATTGCCACCAGGCATGGGGATGGCGCGCCCATTTCGGGACCTCCGGCGTTGTCATCCAGCTATCGCGCCAACCGCGGTAGATATCGACGCCTTGCTGCCAGCCGCCTTGATATGGTTGAACCGCGACCGGCGTCAGCGCGCGTGATTCACCCGGCTGTAAAAATGGCAGGTGAATGGCGGCAAAGCGCGAGGCGACATCCAGCCCGCTGATGGACGGGGAAGTCGGTACGCGCGAATCGATGGCGCTGTCATATCCGGGGCGCAACTCGTTGTGCCAGGCCACCAACTCCGCGCTCGGCTCGCTTACGCCAACATAAAGCCCCTGGTCAGGGCTGCGCAGAAGCACGTATGGCACGGCAGGCGCGCCGCTTCGCCACGAGTCCGGGCCATATTGCACGGGATGGTCGAAGCCGTAGTAGCCCAGGGTGTTCTCGAATCCGGGATAGAGTTGGCGCCGCTCGGCGGTGGCATAGCCGTAATGGAATACTTCAAACGACTCGGCAGCGGGAGGCAGTTGAACATCGCCAAAATAAGGACAATGCACAGTTTCGACCACATATTCCGACTGGTTATCGATACTAAGTGAGAATATCGCCTGCGGCCCCGACAGCGTGATTGACAGCGTCAGTTCTATCTGATGGTTTCCGCCATAAGCTGAAGTTACATTATCCCAGCCAAATGATACGCTTTGCCCGTCATCGGCAACATCGACCGTCGACACCTGCTGTTTATCGCCGTAGACCGGATTGTTGCGCCTGCCCGGCAAGGGAATCAGCAGTTGAAACGATAGGCCGAGGTGAGGACGGTTGATTACTTCCCAGGCGGATAGCTTATCCGTGAAACCGACCAGAGAGCCCGATTCGCGCGCGAACTCTAGCCGCAACTCCTTGTTTTCCAAAGTGATAATGTCCATAAATGTCTCCTGTTAGCCTTTGATCGAGCCCGACGTCAGGCCTTGAATGAACCAGCGCTGCAAGAACACATAGAGCACGATCATGGGTATGCTGGCGATGCTCAAGGCGGCGAAGACATCGGTCCATTCCACGCGGCCATACTGGAAGAAGAATACTTGCACAGCCAACGTCAGCGGGCGGATTTCCGGCGACCGCACCAGCAGCAGCGGCAGGAAGTACTCGTTCCAGGCGCCGACGAAAGTCAGAATCGCTACCGTGGCGACAGCCGGTCCGGAAATCGGCATGATCACACGCAGAAAGGCCGTGAACTCCGAACAGCCGTCGATCTTCGCCGCTTCGCGCAACTCATTCGGGATAGAACGGAAAAACGCCTGGAAGATGAAGATCGACAAGGGCAAGCTGCCAGAGGCTATGCCCAGAATCAGACCAATGTAACTGTCAGTCAGGTCCAGCCTCACGAAAAGCACATAAAAGGGAATGACCGGCGTTGGCGCTTGCATGGTGAAGATTAGCACCAGCAGAATGAGCGCGCTGAAGCGAAAGCGAAACTTGGCGAAGGCGTAACCGGCTATCGAGGATAAAGCGATCACCAGCGCGACGGTGCCCAGCGAGATGATCAAGCTATTGATCAGCGCTCGCCCCAGATTAGCCAGCTCCCAGGCGCGGTGATAATTGTCAATATCGAGAACTGACGGGATGCCCCAGATGTTATCCACAAACTCGCCACTGGTCTTGAAGGAAGCCAGCACCATCCAGACCACGGGATAAATGATGATCACGGTGAAGATCATCAAGGTGGAATGGTTGAAGAGCTTGACCAGGTAAGGCCGCCAGTAGATGCCGTCAGTTCTGGATTTCAGTTCGGGCGTCTCGCCGATTTGCATGATCTAGCCTGAATTATTCGGTATTATCGACGCGGGTCATCAGCCACAGTTGCAGCGCGGCCACCAAGGTCACAATCGTCAACAATACGTAGGACAAGGCGGCCGAAAAACCGAAGCGATAGAACTTGAAGCCGCGCAGGTAAATGTGAAGCGCCATCACATTGGTGGAATTGGCTGGTCCGCCTTCGGTCATCACGTAAGGAATGTCAAAGACGTTAAAAGCGCCCATCAGCGAGATGGTGACATTGACTATCATCACCGGCTGCAGCATGGGCAGGGTCACATGGCGGAATTGCTGCCAGACCGAGGCGCCATCTATCTTCGCCGCCTCATAAAGCTCGCCCGGGATCGATTGCAGGCCGGCCAGGAAGATCACCATGTGGAAGCCGTACCACTTCCAGATATCGACCAGCGTCAAGGATTTCAAGGCGATGCTGGTATCGCCAAGCCAATCCTGCGCCAAAAAACCGAGACCCAGGCTCTCAAACAAGTTGTTGAGCAAGCCAAATTCGGTGTTGAACAGCCAGCGCCAGAGAATGCCGATGACAACAAATGACATCACCACGGGCATGAAGAGGCTGGTGCGATAGAAGGTGCGGCCGCGCAAGGCTTGATTTAGCATGATTGCCAGGAACAGCGACAAGATGATCTTGCCTGTCACCGTCAGGACGGCATATTCGACATTGTTGCCCAGGACCAACAATGTCAATTTGTCATTGAGAATCTTCTCGAAGTTGCGCAGGCCGATGAAGCGCGGTTCCTCGATGCCGTCCCAACGCAGCAGCGCCATATAAATGCCGCTGACCAGGGGCACGAGCTTGAATATCCCATAAACCAGGATGGCCGGCAGGATCCACAAATAGGGAGCCAGCCGGGTCACGCGTTTCTGCTGATGTATCCTTTTGGCGGGCATGGCAATAGCGCCACAGGTATTCCTTGGCAGAGCGATGCAATGGTACGGGGCAGCAGCATCGCCGCCACTACCCCATGTTTGCGATTTATTGAGCTACACTTCGAATTCGTAGCCGTCGGCGAAGAGCTCGTCCATAACGTCCTGGACGCCTTGCGCGGCGTCATCCGGGCTGGCCATGCCGGCAACGATCGCTTGCTGCTGCTCTTGATAGGCGCGGGTGATTTCCGGCGGCCAGTACCAATCGAGATAGGTGAATTGATTGGCGGCGGAAATATCGCCGTAGCGCACAGCTAGCGGGTCATCGCTAGGCTCGACATTGACATTGGTCGACACAGCGTCAGCGCCGAGAGCGTTGCGCTGGGCGACCATATCATCGCTGGTCATGTAGTCCAGGATCGCGTGTGCGATGCCTTCCCGTTCAGGCGCTATCCGTGAGTATACGCCGGTAGCCCAGCCGGTGCCGCCGGGCAATTGCCTGCGGACACTCTCGTCATCGACCGAACGAAGCGGATTGACGAAGCTCAGCTCGAGATCGGGATATTCGCCCGAGCGGTAGACGCCGACGAAGCTGCTGTGATGATACCAGAAGGCGGAGGTGCCCTGCGTCAGGGATAGCTGTGCCGCCGCGACATCAAGACTGTTGACTGCCTCGGTGAACATGCCATCCACGGTGTATTGATGCAAGATTTCCAGGCCCGCCAAGTGATCCGGATCAGTGAATTTGGCTTGACCCGTCAGCGCATTGAATGTGCCTTCGAGCGGTTTGTTTCCCGAGGTTTGCGCATATGCCCAGAATTGCCAGATCGGCCAGAGGTAGATATTCTGGCCGGAATGCGTAAAGGGCGCATAACCGGCCGCCCTCAAATCATCGGCTATATCCAGCACGTCCTGGTAAGATTCCGGATCGCCTTCAAAGCCGACCGCATCCAGCGCCTTTTGGTTGAAGAAGAAGGGGAAGCCGCTTATGCCGCCGTTGGGAATCGCCCACAGCCTGCCGCCGATGGTATAAGTTTCGAGGCCGACTGGACGGAAGCGATCGAGGTAATCGACATCGGACAGATCCTTCAGGCGGCCGCCAACGGCATATCGTCGCAGATCCTGGCCGTTGAGGTCCATGATATCGATTTGATCGCCGGCGATTTCGGCAGCGGCGAACAACTCGGTATAGCGCTCGCTGGTCAGGCCGCGCCATTCAACTTCAACGCCGGGGAAGGCGGCTTCAATCCCCTCAATCATGAAATCGTGCTGCTCGGCGGCGCTGGCGCTGAGGATAACGATGCTGCCTTGATAGTCGCCCTGCCCCAACACCGGCAAACTGCCGATATTGGTAGCGCCAGCGACCAAGACCCCGCCGGCGCCGGCAGCAGCCTTCAGAAAATCTCGTCTACTTAACTTGCTACTCATCACAAAGTCCTTTCAACAACTCAAAATATGTATACGAGAAACTCATCGAAATGCTGTATTTCACCCCCTTTTATGCCTTGACGGGAAAGATAACAGATACTTGAAGTTTACTTCTATTGAGGACATAAGTCAAAAAAACAGGCAGCAAAAACCGGCACAAATGCCGGTCTTTTTAGTCTCATGGGCTGTACAGGACTCGAACCTGTAACCTCCTCGACGTCAACGAGGCGCTCTGCCAGTTGAGCTAACGGCCCCTCTTCATACTGGAGAGTATACACTTTTTGCCCCAACGGTCAAGCCCGCCCCCGCCATGCCGTGTCGCTTATAGCCTGGAAGCGTGCCCTCCCTTTGACAAAAGCGGTCTTTCCGACTTAGAATGGCGCGGGCCGGGACAGCGAAACAAGAAAGAGTCCGCGCGTGCAGAACATCATCGCCGAATACGCGAAGTCGCGCTTTCGCGAAATACAGGACGTCAAATACGCCACGACGCGACCGGAGGCCAACCTGGTCTTCCGCAGCCACGAGCCGGACCTCATCGTCGAAACCTGGATGAACAGCCGGCTCTTCGTATACGTCCTCGATCATGCGCCCAACAATCGAACGATAAAATCGATCCTCAAGCAGAACACCGGCGCCAGCATCGGGACGCTGTTTTTGGTCGACGCCGCGCTATTGCCGAATGACGGATATGTCGGGAGAGTCGCCAGTTGGCAAGATGATCTGCGCGTGATGAGTATGGGCGCAATCTATGCCTACGATCTCGGGGAGGACGCCATTCGATTCCTACAAGTCAATTATGACGAGACGACGCAGCGCAACCAGTTCATCGTCTGGCATAGTACCGAAATCCCCTGCGACGCCATTTCCGTGCGGCGGCGCGATTTTCAAACGAATATCAGGGGCAGTTGGTATATCGGCGACATCGCCTCGCCCCGCTTCAAACGCCGCATCAACGAAGAGCGCGCCCGACAACGCTTTCACTATCAGACCAAGCGCAGGCAGAAGGTCGATGGCCTTCCAGCCGAGCGCATCAACGCAGCCTATCTGGCCCTGGAGATTGAAGTTGGCGCTGGTCAGGAAGCGGTGAAAGAAGCTTTCCGCAAACTCGCCCGAGAATACCATCCTGACGTTACGGCTCACGATAAGGGCGAAGCCGAGCGGCGCTTCAAAGAGGTGCAGTCCGCCTACGATCAGATCAAATCACATCGGCGCTGGCGCTAACCGGAGCGAACTGAGTCCAGGTTCCAGCTTTTATCTTACAGATCGCCAACCGCAGGAGCGGAACAAGTTTACAATTTTTTTGTGAGCGCGGGGGTCTTTGACGCCGCTTACGCGCCAAGCGGCCCCGAATCGCTTGCGGAGAGTATCTCGACGGCCCGCAAAAGCGCGCCCTCGTCGCCCACGTTGCCGGGAAAGACAACATATGTCCCGCCGGCGTAGCGGCTGCTGACATCAGGCTGCCACACCGGAATGCCCGGCAAGATCTGTCCCAGGATCCGCGCGCGTACGATGGAAAGCGCCTCCGTGGCGAGATCACTTGATGTGATTCCACCCTTTGCGATGATGAAACGAGGCGGAACGCGCAGTCCCCGCGCGATTTGGACCAGGCACGCGGATACGCGCTTGCCGATCTGAAAGTTAGCCGTCTCGTCCTGGCCTGCGACGAGTTGGCGGCTTGTATAAACCACCGCATGGTTCCCGGCTTCCAGGATTGTGTTCAGTTCTTCCACAATCGGCTCGGTGAAAGTCGCGTCGTCCGTTGAAGCGAGCAATTCCGGCACCTTTACTTCCAGGCCGCGCGCCCTGCCGCTCTCCAGCAAGACGGCGAGCTGTTCCGATGATTTCTCGACAAAAGACCCGACAACGACAAGCCCGCCTCGCTCGGGCATCAGATTCATTTCATCAGCGTTCAGCGGCGCTCGAATTGGAATCCCCCCGCGTATGCCGGCAAATGAAGCAGCAGTCCGATAGATCAGCTTCTTTCCGGCCGCTTCCGCACGCAGGCAAGCGAGAGCGACCACTGCCAAATCTCTTTCCGATACCGCGTCGACAACGCAAATCGCGCCACCTCTCAATTGCTTCAGTGCGTCGGTGACCGCCGAGGGTCCGCCCAGGCGGATCTCGTCAATCGACAGCCGGGCGACCGTCGGCGCGGCTATCTCGCCCTCAGTCTTTTCTTCGACCCACTTGCTCAGCTCAGAGTTGGCGTAAGCAAATACCGGATCCCGGGCGAAGGGCGTTGCGGCAGCCGGGATCAGCGCGTCCCCTTCTTCAACATAATGCACACCGCGTATTGTGTAGCGTCCGCCCGCCATGAAGGCCGGGATGATCAAGATTCCATCCGGGCGAGCAGCCAGGGAATTCGCCAGCGCGTCCGTCTCCGCAGGGAAGTGGCCGCGCAAGGTTGAATCGCTGCGGCTAATAACGGTGAACGGACGAGTGGCAAGATCCGAAACGGCCTGAAGGTTATACGCGATTTCTCTGTTTATCGCGGCGGCGCGTTTCGCGTCCACACTTCGAGAATTGGTCAGGATATAGCAAATGGTATCCGGGCTTTGCATTTCGCGCCGGAGCGCGTCGACCGACCAATTCGTCAATACGACGGTGTCATAGACCGTCTGAGTGCCTGTTGGATCGTCATCGAGCACAAAGACTTTCTGCCTTGTCTCCCTCAGGAGCGCCTGAATCTGCGGGATGAGATCAAGCTCCCACTCAGCGGGCAAGCTGGAGAACAGGGCCGACTTTTGCGCGGGCTGCGCGTCAAATCCTGCTGGCAAGCTTCACCTCACTTGTCCGGGTGCTGGATAAAGGAGTCAGCGCGGCGCCTGTCAAACAGCGGCAAGCGATTCCGTCGTACTTTCCCTCACCGTGGCCGATTCACCCATCCAGGGCTTGCGGCCGTCAATGACGCTCAGAATGGCGTCTTGATCAATCAAGGTCCGCTGAATCAAGCGAATATCCACATCGCGCATCAATTGACCATTCAGTGCCGCGACCGCAGCCGAAGTGCCGGCAGCGTGTCCGGTCGCCATGCAAGTCGCCGCGCCGCGAATTGACGCTTGCGACAGATGATCGCAGGATATGCAGCGGCCGCCCACGACCAAGTTCTCGACGCCTTGCGGCAGCAACGCGCGCAAGGGGATGTCGTGGGCGCGCTCGAGGTGGCTGATCTTGAAGACCGTACCCTTGAGGTGATAATCGAGGGCGCGGCAATTCAGCGCCACGACATCATTGAAGTGCGCCTCGTTCTTGGCGTCATCAATTGTGATGAAATAATCGCCGATGATTTGGCGCGATTCGCGCACGCCCAAATGCGCTTGACCGACGATGAAGGCGTTTTCGAAGCCGGGCACATTGTCCTTCATGAAATTCAAGTGGTCAATTGCCCCGCGCAGCCCATCCACCTCGGCGCGTGTCAGCGCCTTGGGATCAAGCGGATTGATATCCGAATTGCCCTGAATGCGAACCGCCTCGCGATAGATGCACAGCTTCACTGTCGGCATCCAACCCACATGGAAGCTCTCCTGGGACACGAAGTCGCTGCTGTCGCTCGGGATGGTAATGGTAAACATCGGTTGGGCGCCGCCGTCTTTGTTTTCGACCTCGAGCCCGCGTACCTTCAGGCCCAGCCGATCTTTGTTCTCCCGCGCCCACTCGACCACCTGCGCGGAATCGACGCCGCAAGCGATATGATCGCATGAGACCTGCTGGATATTGTCAATATCCTCAACTTGATTGGGCGCGCCACACCATGCGGCGATATCGGCATCGGCGCTGGTATCAACGAAAGTCTTGCCCAAGATGACACCGCGTCCGCCTTTTGTTTGAATAACGACGCCTTTGAGAACATCTCCTTCCATCACTACATCGTAAGCCCAGGAGTGCAACCAAAGGTTTACGCCCGCTTCTTCAACCATGTCGAAGGCGATCTTCTTGGTATAGGGCGGCCAGATTTCATTCTTCGTCCCGTTGCGGGTGATGAAGGCCTGACCGTCCTTTTCCATACGCTGCAAGTATTCCATGGGAAGACCGCGTATGATCAACTGGTCATGACTATCGCCAAACCAGCCTATGCTGGTGTTGTAAGGCGCGGTGCTGCAACCGCCGAGATAGCCGTGACGCTCGATCAACAAGGTGTCGGCGCCGGTGCGCGCGGCAGCAACCGCCGCCAGGAATCCCGAAGAGCCACCGCCAACCACAACAACTTCCGCCTCATCCAGTACCGGCAGTTTTTCGGCCGGCATTTCAATCATCTGTGCTTCTGACACGTGCTTCTCCTTATGGTTGTCAAATTAATCTCTATTCAAATGCAATTGCATCCAGGACCGACTTCGCGTACTCGATGGCCAGGCGCGAGCTCGTCAACACTTGCAATCCAGTCACGCCTTCGACCATTTGTGCCAGGCGGGTCATTGACGCTTGCGCAAAAACGATGATATCGACCTGCTTTGCCAGTTCGCGAGCAGCGTCAATCACCATCTGGTCGTGCTTTTCCTTGTCGCCGCTCATCAAGATCTGGAAGGCGCCTTCCATCAAACAATCGTGAATCGTTACTTCTTTACCCATCTCATCCGCATTCTGCTGTATCAGGTCGATTGTCGGCCCCAGCGTGGTCGGGACCGTCGCCATCACGCCGATGTTCGCGCCCAATTCGACCGCCCGCCGCGTCATGGGATCGTCAATCTTGATGACGGGAATTTCAACGGTCTCCCGCGTGGGATCAATTGTCGGACCCAATGACGAGCAGAGAGACAGCACAGCGTCGGCGCCTGTGTCCTCGGCGGCTTTTACGTAAGCGGACATGCGCTTCTGCACATCATCGTCGATGACCCCAGTCGCCATGACATCTGGCAAAAGCGAGTCATCCACGATGTTAACGAGCCGCACATCGGGCATGATCTCGGCGAACATATCTTTCATCATCGTTTCCACATTGACGAACACCATGCTGGTATGTATCAGCGCCAGTGTCTTTGGCATAACTACGCCTCCCAAGTTAAATACATAGTTTTCTCACTTGATACCAGTCGTGACGATGCCGCGCACGAAGTATTGCTGCGTGAACATGAAGACAATGAGCGTCGGCATCAACGTAATCACTGAGGCAGCCATCAGCAGGTTCCAGATCGTGCCTTCTTCTTGCCGGAATGTCGCAAGTCCGATTGATATCGTAAACTGCTCAGTCGATTGCAGGAATACCAGCGGCTGGAAAAACTGATTCCATGTGCCGATGAAGGTAAAGGTCGCCAGCACCGCCGCCACCGGTTTCGTCAGCGGCAGCATGATGCGCCAGTATATGCCCCAGGCGCTCGCCCCATCGATGCGGGCGGCGTCTTCCAACTCCTGCGGGATGGTCATCATAAACTGCCGATAGAGAAACGTGCCGAAAGTGCTGGCAAGCGCCGGTGTCGCGATCAGTGTGATGTGATTATCCAGCCAGCCGACCTCACGATAGCCGATGAACAGGGGCACGATATTCACTACGTTGGGAATCATCATTGAGGCTAAGAGCAAGGCGAAGAGTTGGTTCTTGAAGGGGAAGTTAAAGCGAGCGAATCCGTATCCGCCTAGCGAACAGAACAGAATCTGTCCCAGGACTGACAGAATCGATACTTTGAGGCTGTTTATCATGAACCGGCCGAAGGGCTGCTCGGCCCAGGCATCGCTGTAATTCTGCCATTGCGGCGCCTCGGGAATGAATTGAGGAGGATATTTGAATACCTCCCTGCGTGGCTTCAGCGATGTGGAAACCATCCATACCAGCGGCAAAGCCATCATCGCGGCAACCGCCAGCAGGACAATGTAATGCGTGGCGGTCCCAATTGTCTGGACCAGGCGCGCGGACTTCTGATGATTCGCCGCAGTCGCTGCCACTGTCATTCTCCGTAGAAGACCCAGTGCTTGGAGGCACGCCACTGAATGAAGGTCACGCCCGCAATGACGACAAACAACCCGAAGGCCATGGCGGCGGCGTAACCCATTTTGTGGAAGGAAAAGGCGTTCTGGTAAAGGTAGAAAACCCAGACGTCCAAAGACCGCAGCCGGCCCGCGGCGCCACCGGTAAAGGTAAAGATGTAAATGAAATCGAAAACCTGAAACGAACTGATGATTGTGATAATGAGGACAAAGAACGTGGTTGGTGACAGCATGGGCAAGGTGATATAGCGGAAGCGTGAAAAGCGACCGCCGCCGTCGATTTTCGCCGCTTCATAAAGTGATTCCGGAATGCTCTGCAATCCAGCCAGGAAAAGCAGCATCGTATAACCGACGCCCTGCCATACACTGATGAAAACGACGGAAAACATGGCGATATTCGGGTTCGTCAGCCAGGATTGACCCTGAATGCCAAACATCTTGAGGAATTGGTTTAACAGTCCCAGTTTGCCATTCAGAATCCACTGCCAGACGAGCGCCACCGCGATGGTCGAGCTTACGACGGGGATAATGTAGACGATACGAATCAGACGAATACCGGGCAAGCGCGTATTGACCAGCAGCGCCAAGCCCAGCCCCGCCGGTATCCCCAGGATCACCGAGCCGATCGTATAGACCGCCGTATTGCGCAGCGCGGCGTGAGCAAATTGATCCTGCAATAGCTCACGATAATTGTCGAGGCCAGCCCATTCCGGCGCGGTTAGCAAGTCGTAATGCGTGAAACTGATGCCGAAGGTGGCGAAGGTCGGGGCAATGTTGAGAATCAGCGTACCTAATACAACCGGCAGCACGAAGAGCAAACCCACCCATTGCCTCCGCTTAAACGAATAGGCCGTTTGATTCCGAGCCCGTAAGTTCAGATTTGCCGCGACGCTGCTCATAGTTTCGCTGTCATTCGTGGCTCATCGCAGGTGGGAGTTGGAGGCATGGCGCGCCGCTGTCCAGACGCGACATGCCTCATTTTGACGAATTCGGAGACGCTGCATGCATCTCCGACCTTCAACAATCTACTACATGTCGTCGCCCGTGCAGCCGCCGGCGGCAGCCAGAATCTCGTCCGCGATTGGCTTGGCTTCGTCAAAGACTTCCTGAGCGCTGCGTTGACCGAGGAAGATCTGCTGAATCAGGGGCCATACGGCATCTTGCACTTCGCCGAAGCCGACAGCGAAGGGCAAGCTGCGGGCGTAATTCAGCGCCTCGACCTGAATCTCGCGACCAACGGGGCCCATCGGCAGCCAAATGTCGTAAGCCGCCGCTTTATTGAATGGAATGATGGACTTGGTCTCGGCGAGAATCTGCTGGGCTTCCTGTCCCATCAAAAAGACGGCGAACTTGGAGGCTTCTTCAATATGCGCCCCCGACGCCGGCACACCATAGCATTCTATTGCCAGGAAGTTGCTCGGGGATTCAGCATCGGCGTAGGTCGGAATGCCTCGGATTTCCCACTCAAAGTCGACTTCGTCAATGCCGCCGGGGAAACGACTCTGCGCATAAACCATTGCCGCCTGGCCATTGACAAACATCTCGTTGCGTCCGCCGAGGGCGTCCTCGGTTTCGGGATCAACGGCGCCGACTTGTTCGAGGACAAGCGCGGCCGCATTGTTGTAGGCGCGTACCATTGGCGCTCCGTTCATCAGGAATTCCATGCAGTCTTCGCTGATGACATCGCCTCCCAAGGCGCGGCCGTGGCTGATGACATGGCCCGCCTGATGGACGCCGGCCATGCCGTATACGAGATTGTCGGCATCAGTCAGCGCTACTGAGGCCTCCACAAATGCCTCCCAGCTCCAATCCGCTGACGGATAGTCGAGCGGCGGCAAGGCTACGCCGGCTTCCTCGAACATCGTCTTGTTGATGATCAGGTTGTCGACGCGCATGGCGGGGACTGCTACCCAGACATCGCCATTGATCGCCGTCGATGCTAGGGCATCCCAGAAGAAGTCATCGGGATTTAATTCGCTCAAGGCTTCCGTCAAAGGCGCCAAAGCGCCACGCTGGACGAAGAAGGGGATTTCATCATCGTCCTGGCGGTGGACATCGGGCGCGGCGCCGCCGGCGTAGGCCGTCTGCAAGTTATCGAAGAAGGCGCCCCAGGGGTAGTACTGGAAATCGATACTGATGTTGGGGTTCGCCGCTTCGAACGCTTCAATAACCGCGTTGAGCTCGGTCTCGTTGGTATGCCACACATTTAGAGTGACCATGTCCTGGGCGCTCGCGATCATATTGACCGGCAGATTGCTGAGACTTCCAAACGCTACTGCACCGCCCGATGCAGCGATTTTCAGGAAGTCACGACGACTGACCTGTTTTTTTCTATCACTCATTTGGCTCTCCTCTCAATGAACTACTAAGTTCACTAATTGCATTTCTACGTCGCTATCGATAAACACCTCCTGGAACGCTCCATCTGTCGAAACTCCCCGAACAAGGGCAGGATTATGCTCCCTCCCGTTCGCTGTAAAAACGCACGTCTTTCAGCAAATGTTCTTCCATAGTAGCTACTGCCTTGTCAACGTCGCCCTGGCCAATCGCGGTCGCGATGACCCGGTGCTGCTCGACGGCGATTTGCCTCATGTCCTGGCGTCGCAAGACCTGCGACATGCTTTTTCGCATTAATTGTTGAACGCCTTGAATAACTTTGTACATCACCAGATTCTGCGAGGCTTTGGCAAGCGCCAGGTGGAATTCCAGATCCCGCGCTATGAAGGTCTCGATGTCCAGCGAAACGCGCATCTCGTTAGCCATTTGCAGCAGTTCGCGTCTCGTGCTTTGCGCCGCCCTCTCGGTCGCTAGACGGACAATCGCCAACTCAACCACAAGACGCGTTTCAATCAGATCTTCGATTTGGCCGCGCAACATCAACGCAGACCAATCTATGCTATCAATGACCGAGTCGGGGAAATCGGAGCGAATGAAGACGCCTTCGCCTTGCCGCACTTGCGCGACGCCCAGGGCAACCAAAGCGCTGGTTGCTTCGCGCACTGATGAACGACCGACTTTGAGTTCTTCGGCCAACTCCCGTTCCGACGGCAGCTTTTGTCCCGCGGTAAGCTGGCCGTCGATGATCAAGTCTTTGACTTGCTCCACAATTGTTTCGGCTACGGTCGCCCGCTTCACACTATTAAAAAGCTTTGTCATGCGACGCCTCGAATTTGGGACAATCAATCCGCATACTCATCTGGTGGTATGATGACCTGCCAACCCAAGATAACATGTCGGTCCGTCCGTGTCAAATACTCGCGGGCTTTTGCTATTACCTGGCAGACGAAGTCGACGCCAGGTCATGAAGTTGATTGTCCGTGCTGCGGCTGGAAGGGCAGGCGATAGTGGCGCCGCCAATAGGCCGCGCCTTGACTGGACTCCCCGTGGCGCGGCGCTTCCATGGCGATTAAGCGGTCGGCCAAGGCCTGAATCATCGTTGACCGCACTGCCGCGTGGTCGCCATCATCATAAAGATTGCGCAGTTCCAGCGGATCCAATTCGAGGTCGTACAATTCACCGTAAGGCTGGCCGGGATAATAGACCAGCTTATGGCGGCTGCCGCGCACCATCTTCACCGCGCCGCTTTCCGCGAAAACAAACTCGACTGGGTTGTCCGCCTCGCCGCGCATTGCTGGCGCCAGGCTGCGCCCCTGAACCTCAGGCGGTATTGGAATTCCCAGAAGGTCCATCAGGGTGGGGTAATAATCCACCAATTCAACGGGGGGCGCCACAATCGGCCCGGCGCCAACGTCAGGCGCGCTAACAATAAAGGGGACATGAAGAGATTTGTCATATAACATCGGATAAGCATCCTGGCTTTTCAACAGCATGCCATGATGCCCCAGCAGCTCCCCGTGATCGGCCAGGAAAACGACAATCGTATCGTTCATCAGCCGCGTATCTTCGAGCGCCCTGATGATCTTGCCAACCTGATCGTCCACCAGCGTGATTGAACCATAATAATGAGCGATGATCCGGCGCAGCTTGTCTTCGGTCAGCGCATTGAAATCGAGACCAAGGCTGGCTCGGCCATGCGCCTTATACTTACGATGCTGCGGCGGTTTTCCGCCCAGATCGCTATGAAATGTTGCCGGAACGTTCATGTCGGCGGGATCATACATGGAGGCATAAGGCTCGGGCGGTTCAAAAGGATTGTGCGGATTGGGGAAGCCGACGAAGAGATAGAAGGGCTGTCCGCTCAATGTCTGATCGTGAATGAACTCCACTGTCCGATCGCCCACCCAGGCATCGTAATATGCTTCAACGGGCAGGGGACTTACCACCGCCTGAAAATTTTCGCGATATGCCGGAAGCTCGCGATTGGCATAATGCCGACAGACAGTCTCCCAATATCCATTCGCGCGCAGCCAGTGCCTGTAATCGCTCCGCAAATGCGCCGGAGTCGTCCGGTTTGAGGTCTGTCCGCCACAGAGCATGGTGTATTGATAAGATGATCGCTCTTTCAGCGGGTACAAATGCACCTTGCCGATCGCCGCCGTGAAAAAGCCGTGCTCTTGTAAATACTCTGGCAGGGTGACTTCATTCGGCGCCATCGCGACATGATTGGAAATCGCTCCGTTAACATGGGGATAACGCCCCGTTATCAGTGACGATCGGCTCGGTACACATTGTGGATGCTGCGCAAATGCGGATTCGAAGCGAATTCCATTCAGAGCGAGTTGATCGATATGGGGCGTCTGTACGATCCGGTTTCCATAGCAGCCGAGGCAATCAGCGCGCAGCTGATCGGCGAGCATCACGACAACATTGTTCATCAGAGTTCCTATGACCTCTCTTCTCTCTGTAAGGCACAGGTTCTGATGATGATTTCGCTGCCCTGCCGATTCTACGTTAAAACTGGGGGCTGCCCGATGAAAGAATCGTGCAGTTTTCTATTCGCCGGACGCGCTCCAGAATCTCGCGGCAATAGAGGCGCCGGTCATTCGTCATAGAACCTGGGCTTCCTCAAGGACGGTCGCCCGCTTCACTCTATTAAAATGCTTTGCCATGCGACGCCTCGAATTCGGGACAATCGATCCGCATACTCATCTGGTGGTATGATGACCTGCCAACCTAAGATAACATGTCGGTCCGTCCTTGTCAAATACTCGCGGGCTATTTCTAAGACCAGGCAAGCGCGATTCAAGTTGTCGGCGTTAGCCCTGATAGTACGCGACGAAACCCGTATCGCTGCGGACGATCCGGCAATTTAGCACAACGCGGATTAGCCGCCCTGCGCTTGAGTAGAATTATTCCGCGTTTTGAATACAATATCGCGCGAAACTCGCGTCAAAGTCGACGGGTTCCGCCAGAGCCGCTACGATCTGTATGATCTCGGCGCGATGAAGCGTATTGTGATTGAAGACCTGAAATACCAACTGCCACGCTGGTACTGTGATTTGTGTCTCGCGATAGACCGTTACTAGCATGCGGTCGAATTCCCCATCGTCAAACCGAGCTATGTACGAACGCCACTCGGCTTCAACGGCGTCCCATCGCTCTCGCACTTGCGCCCGGTGCGGATCGTCAACCGCAAAGGCTTTGCCGACTTGCTTGCTGCCGTGGAGTCTCTGCATATAGCCATGCATGGCGTCAACGACGTGGGCGCACTCCCGCTGCAAGCTGCCCCAGGAATAACCGGTGTCCACATAGAACAGCATCTCGTCAAGCGGCATGATGACTTCGTCCCACAGACGCCTGTCCTCGCGCATCTGATATGCAAAGACAGTTTTGACCAGGTCTGACTTCATCCGCGCAATAATCCCGTCAAATGCTGCAGGAGGCTCAGGTCAAATGCTGCGGGCTGGTCCACCTCCGCCACCAAGCGCATTATCTGCGAACGCCGCGACGTGCCCTGATAGAGGACATGGAATATCAACTGCCATACCGCCAATGTGTGAAGGCTGCCGTCGGACTCGAACTCGCAGCGAGAGAACAACTGATCTTCCTCAAGGTCCCGCGCGTATTCAGTCCAGGCTTTCCGCAGGGACATCCACCTGTCAGCGATCGTTGCTCGATCCGCTCTGTCTTCATCCGACAGACCAGTGACGCGAGACGTCCCAAGGATTCTTTGGAGAGTGACTGTTTCAGTACTGACAATCCGATGGCATTCACTTTGGACGGACCCCCGCAAAAACTTGACCTCGCGCAGGAATTGCTCGTCCGTCAGCGGCGCAACGGCCAAATCCCAGACGCGCTTGTTTTCCCAGCAGTTGAATCGGATCAGCTTTCGCGCGAAATCGACATTGAAAGCGCCTGATTCGGTGTCCAGGGTAAGCTCCTCCAACGCGCTCAGGGGATCGTCAGGCTAGTAAACGAAGACGAAAAAAGTGAAAACGCCCAACAATATAGACCGCGAAAAGGTGGGTCCACCAGGACTCGAACCTGGAACCAATCGGTTATGAGCCGACTGCTCTGACCATTGAGCTATGGACCCGGCTGAGGAACCATCATACGGAAAATGCCGTGCGAAGTCAATGCGGATGAGAGCGGAGACCGAGAGCGGGTAACGGGATTCGAACCCGTACTGACACCTTGGAAGGGTGGAGTGCTACCGTTACACCATACCCGCGCGTTCTGTCTTCGGAAGTCGGGGCGCCCGGATTCGAACCGGGGGCCTCACGGACCCAAACCGTGCGCGCTACCGGGCTGCGCCACGCCCCGAACGCTGACACATGCTACAGCCATGCGCGGCCAAAGTAAAGCCACAGTTTGTCTCCGCGCCAGGCGCAATCACGTAGCTTCAGCCATTTTCAGCTGGACCGGAACGGGACTCGCCGCCGCCGAACAAATCCATCCATTTCTCCACTTCTTCCTCCGTGATCTGTATATCAACTTCCTCGCCCGGGGCGTCTTCAGCCGGGCTTTCTCCCGCCATCTTGTCAACAAACTCGGCCGAGGTCAGCCATTTCATCTTGTGTGCCCGGGCACAGTCCAGCACAGCCTGGTCAGAAGAAACCACTGTCCAGTTTTTTGGATCTCTGGCGCGGCGGATGTGTAGTTTGAGCAAACTGTCCGCGTCCGAAACTTGCATCGCGGCAAAGATAACCTGTACAGATTTGGTCGACATGGCGGAATAGCCGCCGGGCAAGCCGCAATCGAAGATCACAGTACATTGCATGCGCCCTCGTTTCTTCGCGACCAAGCCCTTAAGTTTGTTTACCAACTTGGCTTCGTCGTTTGGGTCGGCCAGGTCAATATCAGGCAATCTGGCAATCAAGTTATGTCCGTCAATCAAATAAGGCATTAGGAAAACTCTTCCGCTTGACGAGGCCGCCGATCGCCTCGCGCATAGGCCCCTTCGGCCCGTGGCCCGGGACCTGCCTTATAGCGCGCTTATCCATATAGTGGCAAGCCCATCGTGAACGCGCTCCCGACATTCAGGCGGCTGCGGACCTGCAAAAAACCGCCATGAACTTGACAAATTGCCGTCGCAACATACAAGCCCTGCCCCAAGCCCGGTCGCGATTCGCCCGCCTCAACGCGGTTGTTGTCACCGCGGTAAAAGCGTTCGAAAATATGCGGCAAGTCCTTCTCGCCGATGCCGACGCCATTGTCCGTAACGCGGATCGAGACATACGTTCGATCGGCAATCGCGCTGGTGCGCGCGGCCAATGCCACATATCCACCGCGACGATTGTATTGCGCGCCATTGCGGACCAAGTGCCCCAGCGCCCACTGTAAACGCTTGTCGTCGCCGCGGACCTGCAATCCGCCGATGCCGCGTGTCATGACCAACAAATCTATGCCCCGCGCCTGGAGATCGATACTGATGCCTCGGGCGACCGACCACAAGAAGTCTTCGACCGAAACGGCTTCGCGCTTGACGGCAAAAACGCCAGCATTCAGCTCGGCAATATCCAGCAATTCCAGGACCAATTGATCGAGCAGATCAACGTTGAACAGCAATTTGTTCAACAATTGCCGATTGACCGCCGCGTCTTCCGGCCGGGCATTCAACAATTCTCCGGCCAGCTTGATAATGGACATCGGCGTTTCAAGCTCCTGCGCGATCTGTGAGACATAGCCGTCCTTCAAGCGCTGCGCCAGCGCATCGTGCGTGACGTCGCGCAAGATGATTACGCTGCCGATTCGCCTCTTGTTCTCGTCGCCGATGGCAACGACCTGGGCCCGCACGATGCGATGGTTCAGCGCCATCTCGTCCGACTCGCCCAGGGGCATTAGTTCGCCCTGTATGCGGGTCACCGCGCGATACTGCTCGAAAAGCGAACCCAGCGCGCTGTCCCAAAAGGCTTTGCGACCGCCTAGCATGATCTGCGCGGCCTGGTTCATCATCGTCACCTTGCCGTTCATATCCTGCAATATAATGCCGTCATTTACACTGCCGAGGACTGCGTGCAGCCGCTCCAATTCACCGGCCCGCGAGTGCAAGGCCCGCTGCAAATGCCGCTGTCGCCTGTGCAGCTCTTCATTGCGCCTGGCTTGTTCCAACAGCAATTCCTGCTGATGTCGCAGATGTTCTTGCACATCGCTGCGTCCGTGCAAACCGCGATAGAGCCGGCGAAATACCGATTCGCTTGCCGCGCCGAACTTATGCACCTGCGCTACGGTATGGCCGATTTCAGTTGGAGTTGCAGATGGAATTTTGCTCATCTTTGCTTCACTGGCTGCATCAACCGACAACAGATCTGGTGGATCTTGCGGATCTTAAGGATTCACCCGCGGCGGCGCCGCAATGAAGTCCTTTCGCTCTAAGGATTATAGTCAGATTGCCAAATGGGCGCGAACCAGCCGCCGGCGTTTGCAGAGCAATCGCTTCGATAGTTCGTCACCACTGCCGAGCGGCTGTAGTTAATTATCAGTCTCATCATCCACTTTTCTAAGTAAACCCAACAAAATAGTTAAAACGGTAGGGGCGACTCGCTGAGTCGCCCGATCTGTAGAATTCAATTAACATTGGGCGAGCCACGGGCTCGCCCCTGTTTACTTAAACCGCGTCGCTCATGCGACGGGGAGGCTTACGATTTTGCGTGAGCGCGACATTCCTGGGACCTTTTCGCTGCCGCCGAGCGGCTACAAATCCATACGTATATTGAAACTGCATTACTTACTTGGATTTACTTAGTTAGTCCACTCTGAGGCGAATACCCGGCCGACGTTTGCGCTGGGGGACAATAAGCTTATGATGGTAAGTATGAAACCAGCGACTGGATACATGGCCATCGAGACG
The DNA here is from genome assembly GCA_026713245.1 of Chloroflexota bacterium. Taxonomy (GTDB): domain Bacteria; phylum Chloroflexota; class Anaerolineae; order Aggregatilineales; family Phototrophicaceae; genus UBA6055. Next base: position 10,588 of record JAPOOU010000147.1, on the reverse strand, counting down.
GACTGCCCTAAATGCAAAGCCTAGCGCCAACACGCCGGCTGAGCAGGCGCTCGCGCGACCTCCTGGTGGCCGCCGCCGTGGTTTTTCTTGCCGGCGCGCTGGTGATGATGGCGGGAATCGCGCTTCATATATTCAATCTGGTTGTCCCCTTCAATCCAGGCTCGCAAATATATGATCTGACCAGAAAAGCGATTCTGTCGTTCGGCGCCGGAATCGTGTTTGCGTCTTTCTTGATGGCCCTGCGCGCGATCACCTGGAAGACCGACAACGCCCTGGCGCGGGAACTGGGTACCTTGCTTGCTCATCATCTGGATCGTCAATTCGTCTATATTCGGAATATCAGCAAGCGCCCCATCGGTTACCTCGATGCGGTGCTGGTCAGCAAACACGGCGTTCTGATCTTTCGCATTAGCAAGCGCAAAGGACTCTTCTTAAACGACAAGGGGGACTGGCTGCGTCGGCGTCCCAAGGGCGATTGGAAACCGATGCGCTGGAATCCTACGCGCGAAGTCGCCGTTCAAGTTGCCCAACTGCGCCCATATCTCGACGATTTCCAACTGGACGCCGTCTCCGTTCGCGCTGTGATAATTTTCACTCGCGAAAGCCCGCTGGTACAATTGACCTTGCGCGATCCCGCCGTTCCCGTCGTGCACGGCAGCAAGCTCATGCAACATCTTCAAGACAGCTATCTCGGCCGCGATCACCTGGATGCCGAGACGGTGCAACGGGTCGCCAACCTGCTTTATCGCTGAAGGTCGAGTATGCCTGCCAACTTGCATCTGGCGCCAGTCGGCGTCGACAAGACCGGAACCGTCGTCGACGGCCTCCTTGACGCCGTTCATGTTCGGCGACGCACGCTGCCGAAAGTCTGGGTGCTGACGGCAAACCGGCGCCAGGAAATGAATTTTCGCGGACGACTGGCGGACCAGGGCGACGCCGAGTCGACTATCTTCAACATCGAGTACTTCAGCTTCTACACGTTAAACGAGCGTTTGCTCAACCTGGCCGCCAAGCCGGCGCGCAAAATCACCGGGCATACGCAATTGGCGATGCTGCGCAGCCTGACAAGCCGCTTGAACGCCGACGGCGAACTGCGCTATTTTGACAGAATCGCCAACACCCAGGGCTTCATCGAAATAGTAGCTGACCTGATCAACGAGTTGAAACAGAACGGCGTCGATGTTGAGCAATTCGCGTTGGCGGCGGGCTCCGACAAAGACCGCGATATCGCAGCAATCTATCGGCTCTACCAGAAAACGCTGATTGACAGCGAACTCGTCGATGTCGAAGGCGAAGGATGGCTGGCCCTGGCGACTCTTCGCCAAAAGCGGGACATGGTCACGGATGTGGATCTGGTCATTGTCGACGGTTTCGATCAATACACGCCGGTGCAAGCGCGACTCTTGGCCGAACTGGCTCATGCAGCGCCACGCGTCGACATAACGCTGACGACATTGCCGGGAGAAGCCGGCATGTTCTCGCGGCGCAGCGAGCTCACCCGTTCGCGCCTGGAAGACGCTCACAGAGAGGCGGGATCGAGTCTTAAGATCTCGACTCTGCCGGCTCAAAGCAGCGACCGTCATGCGGATCTTGCGCAACTGGGCGGAGTGATATTCCAGGCCAGTCCCGCTTCCTCCGGCGGCGAGGCGCTTCGAATGATTGCCATGCCGAGCGAAGCCGAAGAAACGAAAGCTGTCTTGCGCGCGGTCAAAGAGCAGTTGCTAAAAGGCGCGCGCGCTGACGACATAATGATCGCGCTGCGAGACTGGGATCGCTACGCGGCGTATTTTCGGTCTGGGCAAGACGAATACGAACTGCCCTTGCTGCTGCACAACCAGCCGCTACTGCATACGATTCCGGTAATCGCCGTCCTGATCGACCTGCTTGATCTGGCGCCGCATTTTCGCCGCGCTGATCTCCTGGATGTCTTGCGTTCGCCCTATATCGATTCCGGCTTGAGCGCGGAAGACATCGACCTCCTGGACAGGATCAGCCGAGCGCAATTGTTCTTGCGCGGCGCGCAAGAACACTGGATCGACATGATCAAACTGGCTGCCGAGCATCCCTGGATTGACGACGAAGAAACCGTCGGAGCCACGGGAGAGCGAGCCGAGCGCCTGGCGCGCAAACTGGCCCGCTTCATGGTCGGCATCACGCCTCCGGCATCGGCGGACATCAACCATTATGTCGGTTGGCTGGACCGTCTCATCGGCCAGGAATACTATTTTGAAGACCAGGCGCCAGACGTCAAAGAACCATTTTCGCTCGAGATCAGCGAGCGCATAACCGACGGCCTGCGCCCATCTGACGCCATCGCGCAGCGCGATAATGAAGCCCTCGGAAGCCTGAACAATATCCTGCATGATCTGCTCATCTCCGGTCAAATACTCGATTCGGGGCTGGGAGCGCCAAGCGAAATCGAATGGACGCGCTTTTGGTCCGATCTCAAATACGCCTTGCAGAATACCTCCGGGCGCTCTGCCAACGCCGCCCGCGACGGACGCGTGCTGGTAACCACCGCTACCGAAGCGCGCGGACTGCCGCATGAGCACCTTTATATTATGGGCTTGGCGGAAGGCCTTTTCCCGGCCGAGACGCCGGAAGATCCAATTTATCTCGATTCGGAACGAGAGCATCTGCAGTCCAAAGGCATCCAACTGTCGACGCAAGCCGAGCGCGTCGACGACCGCGGCTTGTTCGTGGAGTTGATCAGCTTGCCGCGGCAGTCCTTAACCTTTTCGCGTCCGTCCTTCAAGGATGGCAAAATCTGGCTGGAAAGCTATCTGTGGCGCTCGGTCATGCAAGCCTTCCCGAACTCGCCGATCGAGACGTCGGCCATCGGTCACGTTGTGCCACTAAACAAAGCCGCATCGGGCGCGGAACTGCTGTTGGCAATGGCCGATCAGCTCCCCATTGATCAAGCTGCCGGCGCGGAACACGTATTGACCGCGGGGACCTGGCTCGAGGGCCAACCCGAACAAGCGCGTCTTTGGCGCCATGTCAGACGCGGACAACGCGTCGAGTTGGGAAGGCTGTCGACGAATCCTTACGACCAGTATAGCGGTCGAATCTCGCGTCCAATCCTGCGGTCGGAGACGAAGAAAAGACTGGGCCCGAGCCGAATATGGAGCGCGTCGCAGCTTAAGGATTACGGCTTGTGCGGCTTTCGCTTTTTCGCCAAGCGCCTGCTGAAACTCGATGACCTCAAAGAACCGGAAACAGGATATGACCTGCTGCAACTCGGTCTGCTCAATCACAGCATTCTGGAAGAGACTTATTTTGAATTTGGCGATCTTGCCATCAAGCCCGAAAACCTGGCGCGGGCGCTGGAGATATTCGAACCGATCGCCAAACAGAAGCTCGAAAGCGCGCCACAAGCGCTCGGATTCGTCGCCGGACCCCGTTGGCAAGCGGAGAAAGCGATGCTATTCAAGCGCTTGCGAGCCTTGATCGCGCGCGATTTTTCCGACGTCAGTCCGCTCAAGCGTCTTGAAGGAGACCGTCTAGTCTATACTGTGGAATACGAATTCGACCGGTTGGCGATCGACTTTCCCGAACTCGGCGAAAAACTGCGCCTTCGCGGCAAGATTGATCGCATTGACGTCGTAGATGATCAATTGATATTGCTGGATTACAAGACCGGCGCCACCCGCATCGACAGAAGCGAGATGGAAGCCGGGCGCGACTTGCAGATGATGCTCTATGTCTTGGCGCTGCAAGCGGAACATGCGGCTATGACAGACCCGCCTCAAATAAAGACGAGTATGTTTTGGCATCTGCGCGATCTCAAAATCAGCGGCGCAATCGATCTCGATAGTGAAGAGGATAACAAGGCGATTGCGGCCGCGCGCGCGCAAGTTGCGGATAACGTGCGGGCCGGGCGCGATGGTAGCTTCCCGGCGCGGCCGACAAAACTCGACGACGGCAAATGCGTTCGTTACTGTGAATACGCGCGCCTATGCCGCGTCAACACCACCAATCGCTACAAGAAACCGAAGCGCTAATGGACGACAAACACGCAGTCGACTCCAAAACGCAGTTCACGGAGGAACAGCGCGACGCCGTTCATATCCATGACAGGAACCTGATCGTCGTTGCCGGCGCCGGGTCGGGCAAGACGCGCGTCCTGGTAGAACGATACTTGCAATTGCTGGAAGCGAACCCGGAATGGCCGATCAAATCGCTGGTTGCCATCACCTTCACGCGGGAAGCCGCTTTCGAGATGCGCCATCGCGTCCGACTTGAATTGGAGCGACGCGCCGAATGCGCCAGGGACGCCGTCTGGCTGCGCCATCTGTCCGAGATGGACAGCGCGCGCATTGACACCATTCACGGCTTGTGCGCGTCGATCCTGCGCGCCAACGCCGCCCAGGCCGGTATAGATCCCAAGTTCGATGTGCTGGACGAAACCGAAGCCTCGATTCTACGAGAAAACGCGCTTGAGGAGGTGCTGGCAACCTTGGATCCAGAGTTGATGGCCTTATTCTCATTCTACGACTCGGACAAGATACTCGATTCTCTCACCCGACAAGATCTGCTCAGCATCCCGCTTTCCAGCGAAGCGCCCAATCCCGACGACCTGCTGCGGACCTGGCGGGAACAGTGGTCGGAGGAAATTCTGCGGGCTCGCCGGCGCCTCTTCGAAAGCCAAGATATCAAGGATTTGATGAGCGCGTCTGGCTGCCCGCCCGATGATAAACTCGGCGCGCTGTACCGGCAATATCAGTCCTTCTTGTACTCGATGCGCGCGACAGAAGCGGAAGAGGACGCCGAAGGCATCTGGGGACTGATGGCCGAATGTCATAGCCGGGGCAAGGTGGGCAATATCGGTTCGGCAAAAGCGTGGGGCGGCGCGGAAACCAAGAAAGCGGCCGCCGATCTGTTGCGCGCAACGCGCGCTCATCTAAAAGAACTGTTGGACGAAGTTGGCGGGCCATTGGACGAGCTTGATGCCTTGAGCGCGCAATTGCTGCCGCTCTGGATCGACCTTCTGAGCCAGATGCAAGGCGCATACAGGCAGCTTAAGGCGGAACGCGCCCTGGTCGACTTTGACGACCTGGAACGCTTGACCGCAGATGTCTTGTCACAAGACCATATCAGACGGCGATATCGCGAGGCTGAAATCAATCACCTGCTGGTCGATGAGTTTCAAGATACCAATGACCGGCAATGGCGAATTATTCGCACATTGGCGGATCTGGGCCGTGGCGGTACGCTCTTTGCCGTCGGCGATCCCAAACAGAGCATCTACCAATTCCGCGGAGCGGATGTCAGCGTTTTCAAGCGCGTCCGCGAGCAAATCGCCGCAGATGCAAACGGAAAAGAGCTTTCGCTGTCGACGTCTTTTCGCAGCCATCGCCGGCTGATCGCGCAATTCAACGAGCTCTTTGAATTCATTCTTGTCCAAGACGACGACAGCCCGATCGCAGATTTCCAGGTGCCGTTCGGCAAGCCCATGACCGCTTTTCGCGAGGATTCGCCAGGCGATCCGCCTATCGAATGTATCTTGCTGGATTATCAAGCGCGTGGCGAAAGCGGAGGGCAGCCCGCGCCAAATTCTGGACGGCCAAAGCGCATCCCGGCCGACGAGATGCGGCATTGGGAAGCCCTCGAGATCGCCGGGCGCATCAAAAAGCTGATCAATTCACAAGAACCCGTTTTCGATCGCGACCGCGGCGGATACCGCCCCATCAGCTTTGGTGATATCGCCATCCTCTTCCAGTCTTTGAGCAAGGTCAAGATTTACGAGGACTGTTTCAAATCTTGCGGGCTTCCCTTCCTCACCATCGCCGGACGCGGCTACTACGACCGGCAAGAAGTTTGGGACATGCTGGATCTTTTGCGCTGCCTGCACAATCCGCTCGATAATCTGTCTTTGGCCTCCGCTTTGCGTTCGCCATTATTCGCTTTCAGTGACGACCTGCTCTTTGCACTGCGCCTGATGCCAGATCCAGACCCATCGTCAAACAATCCCCTGCCGCTTTGGACTGCCATGCGCATCGCTCAGATCAGGGACGTGCCGGGCATAACTGACGCAGATCAAGACCTGCTCAAGTTCGCTGTCGATACGCTGGATGACCTGCGGCAAATAGCCGGGCGCGTCACAATCTTTGAATTGTTAGGGCGAGCGCTGGCCTCGACCGGTTATCTTGCGATACTGACCGGATTGCCGGACGGCGCGCGCCGCCGCGGCAACGTGGAGAAACTGCTGAAATTGGCTGAGGACAGCGGCAAGATCACGCTGGGGAAGTTTTCGCGCTTTCTGGCCGATCTCAGTTCGCGTGAGATCCGCGAAGGGGAGGTTTTGGTCGAAGCCGGAAACGCCATTCGCTTGATGACTGTTCACGCCAGCAAAGGGCTGGAATTCCCGTTGGTCGTCCTGGCAGACGCATCCTGGACAAGGGGCAATGGCGCCCCGCCGACATTGCTCAACGATGCGGATTTTGGCTTGAGCTGCCAGGTTTTTGATGTCGAGCAAAACAAAGCAGTCGCAGCCTTTGCCCACTGTCGTAACGCCAGGTTGCTTGCGCAGAAGGAAGCGGCTGAACGCAAACGACTGCTTTACGTAGCGGCGACTCGCGCGCAAGATTACCTGCTTGTCAGCGGACAAATGACGTTTACGCGGGGCGGCAAACTCTCGGCGCGCGGATGGTTGGGGCAGCTCCTCGCCGCCTTAGACATGCATGATCTCGAACGGAAGGAGGAACATTCGCACATTTTCCATGGTGACAGCATCCGCGTATTCATGCCATCTCTGCCGCCTTCGCATCGCGACCTGCAAGCTGGCTTTGACGCCGACATTCGGACATCGGATGCACTTCAAACCCCTGTCGCGCTTCCGCCGCTGCCCCCGCCTCTGATCCAAGCGATCCCTCCCCAAAGCGGCGTGAGCCTCAAGCACATTTCAGCGACGCAATTGGCCGACTTTGGCGCGTACCGCCACAGCAGCGGTCACATGCGCGACATCTACCGCCGACGCCTGCATAGCCCCCCCGCAAACGAGAAACCCTTCGCGGCGCCTGACCCGGGCGCCCTTGGCCGTCGGAGGCATTCCAGCCGTCTGCTCGGCGCGATCGTGCACGATCTTCTGCGCTTCGGTCACTATGAGGCGACAGATGACATTATTCGTTCCTGCGCCTGGCGAGCGGGTTTGATCGACAGCCACAAAATCAACGAGACTGTGCAAGCCGTCAAGCGCTTGCTGGCCGACTTTCGACAAAGCAAAGTCTTCGGATGGCTATCATCCGCGCGCGCCGGGCGTCGGCCCGTTTATACCGAATTGCCCTTCGTCTATCGCGCCAACGGTCGAGCCATCCATGGAGTCATGGATCTGCTACTGCAACGGGCGGATGGAACCTGGACAATTGTCGATTACAAAACAACCTCGATCCAGGGCGCCCATCAGACCCACGTCCGGCGCTACACTCTGCAACTGGCAGTGTATGCCGCAGCCACGCAGGCGCGCTGGAAATTGCCGGACCTCCCGGCAACTTACGTCCACTACCTGGCGGACAACAGCACGCTGCCCATTGACAAACACGACTGCCTGGCGGAACTCAATGCGCTCGAAGCGCGCATTGTCGAGTTGGAACAGGTTCATGCCTGACCTATGGAAGCGCTTGCTGCCCGACTGGGCGCATCCGGACCATCCGATCCTCCAATACGAATTGGCGCAGCGACGGCTCACGGTCTCGCGCTGGAAAAGCGCATTGCAACTGTTCTTGCTGGGCATGATATTGGGCGGCGGCGGATATCTCTATGCCAGTGCCGCGTCGATCAACGCCGGCGCCGGGAATCTCGCTGATTTTCTCTGGCGCGGTCTCTATTTCCCCTCGCTATTGGTCCAAACGGCGACAGTCCTGGCCGCCCTGGCCTTCGGCATCGGATCGGTCGAAGGCGACCGCAGCCGACAAACCTGGGACAGCCTGCGAGTCACTGAATTCGGCGCCGGCATGACGCTGCGCGCGCGCTGGGCGGCGATACTCTATCGCCTGCGCGCGCCCATCATAGCGCTGCTCCTGGCGCGTCTGGTCCTGCAATTCGCCATGATCGCCAACCTGACAGCCTTCGGCGGTGGATACCTGCGCGTCCTCGGAAGCAGCATCGCCGAGCTCTGGATCACGCTGCCCATGGTCGTTCTGCTAATGACAGCCCAAACGCTGCTCCCGCTGGCCACGGCGGGCGCCGCCGGCGCCTTCGGCATCCTGATATCGGTCGCGATCAAGCAACGCCTCTTCGCGCTCGCAATTCAACTCGTCTTGTCTGTTACGGTAGTCGCTGCCGTCGCCGGAGGGCTGATCGCCGTCACAAGCGCCTTGCAAGGCGAGATGACGGCCTCGGATGGCCTGCGCTTTTTCCTCTTTCTGGGTTATAGCGGCTTCGCGGATGGCGGCATGCTCCTGGCGAACCTGGGCAGCCTTGGCGCTGTCTGGAAGACACTGCCGCAGGGCGCGTACTTGTCAATAGGCCTTTTGAGTACATTGATAGTTCAAGCATTTGTGACCGACATATTCTTGAGTTTGGCTGTGCATTTGGCAGAAAATGCATGACAATTCTGATCTAACTGTTATTTTTCTTCACGAATCTTCGTTTCCTGGAATATCGCCAAAGGAGTCAAGACAATCGAGGTTTTGACCGCCGAAACTAAAAGATGCTCTTCCATAGGTATAAACGAATCAAATATGGATTCAAACTGATCACGCATATTTCTAGTTGACTCAGCGTTTTCCTTGTAATCCTCTTCTTCATCCTCAACGTCTTCGCCAAGGCTTTGAGGGGAGTGCACTGCGGTAACTTGCCCCACCAAGGTCCAAATGGCCTGAGTTCTTGTGCTATGTTTCGCGTATAAGAGCGACGGGTTTTCTCGAAGGTATGATTCATCTATGACACTTCGAAAGACAACGTCTGTAGTAAAGCTGGGAATGATGTTAATCTCATAAACACCCGAATAAAGAAGTCCGAACCAGAGAGTCATCATCTCCCTTGTCAAGTCAGGTACTCCCTTATGTTCTTTGCGAAATATTGCCGGTGGTTTCATAGACGCAAGTTGCCTGGAAAGCTTGTCCAAGTCAGTCTTTCTTAGGGTTTCAAAGTCAATCTTATGCTCCAAATCCCAAATACCTTTTTGCATATCTTCAAGCTGGCCCGCCATAGAAATATAGGAATGCAACGAATTAAAGTCATTTAATACAGAGATTAATCTCTTTGTATCATTCATTTGTGCTCTACCGCAAACCCGTACATAATCACCCGTAGTAAGACTGTCTACAATGTCGCACGTTGATACTTCTTTTACGCTTTCTTTCATTTGAGTCTCAATCTCTGTAAGCATGAAGTCATGAAGCACGTGTGTCGCCTCGTGTGTAGAACTTAACAGCGCTCTCTGTTCAACGGTCTCACGTTGGTTGCCAATAGTATTTGAACTTGACTCGTTCGTTTCTTCTCCTTTAATGTAAGATTCCAATAAACCGCCTTTCAACTGCGAATAAAGCGAACGAGCACGATCCACGTCGAGATAAATGTAGTCACGAATCACGTTTGAACTCACGCCTAGACTCCCATGTTTTTTTTTCTTACATTCTGAACAGTCTTTTGAAACTGCTCGTGCTCACTTCTTGCGGACAACAACTTGCGGTAGTTTCCACTTCGTATGTCATGAATCACGTACAGGATAACAGAAACCGCGATTATCAACAGTACAACTAGAACACCAATAACAAATTCTTGGCTCACGTCGATGTCTCCTCCGCTAGTTTCTTGGAACGCGTGTACCCGATGTAAAATTGCAGTGGAGTCGTTATCAATCCAATCAACAAGAAGCATCCAAAAGCTAGCGTAATGTTAAGCTCTGTGTTGAAGTTCAGCGACGATACGCGATTGTTTATGTAGATCAAAGTCAAAAAAATGAGACTTAAGACACCAAGAGCTAGCAATGTTCCCTTGATAAGGAAGTAAAACAATTGATGGCTAGACCAATTCAAATCCGTCCTTGACAAATCTATATATGTAGCGGCGACGAGTGTCAGTGAAATCAAAAACAATTCGATTCCATCCAACAACTTCGTAGGGATAATTTCAGATCCTTGCAAAGCTGCTACTGCAATTCCGATCACAATTGGCAACGAGGGTACGATAATTGCCACACTGATCCACAACGTTATGTGAATTACCGGATGGCTCGACTTTGACGGCAACGGACAAATCCTCCTAAACTGTACCTTACTACTTTTCTACTTGACTTTCAAGCAAACAGATCTGAATGCAGGGCAATCGCTTCAAATTACAAATCCCTGGCAAAGCCCGCAAGATTTTAAGCACCGAGGCTGTAGCGGTCCTATGAAACTGGACACACTTTCGCCAGAATTTTGGTAGGGTTTTGGTTTGTGGCAGGGAAATGCTGGACAGGACCGGCGTGCTTGCAGCAGAGCAGGGAAGATACTGACAGCAGGCGGCATATCCGCCGAGCTTACTGTGGCAGGGCTGGGTTGATTGCTGTTTGTAATTTTTCCGACTTTGTCCGTTTTTCGGCCATAGAAAAATTTTTTTATGATAATGCGCCAATTGTCTTTGTAGATCAGGCTGCCTTTGC
>JAPOOU010000150.1 GCA_026713245.1 Chloroflexota bacterium | reverse complement strand
TATTATTACTTCCCAAACTGCATAGACCGGGTTGGGGTGTTTCGCGCTGGCAACTGAAGAACAAGTCGATTAGGACAAACTATCGAGGCGCAGAGTGAAATACTCAGCGCCTTTTTTGTTGATAGAGGAGCGTACAATTGATGATGAGAGGGGTACGGGGCGCCACCACGGTGGCATCCAACTCAAACCAGGCGATACTGGCGGCGACGCAGGAATTGTTGCGCATCATGATCGAGCGCAACGGCATCGTCGAGGATGACGTGGCGAGCGTCTTGTTCTCCGCGACGCCGGAACTCGACGATACATTCCCCGCAAAAGCCGCGCGCATGATGGGCTGGACGCGCACTGCCCTGATGGGCTTTCAGGAAGCCGATGTGCAACACGGTCTTCCCATGTGCATTCGTGTGCTGATTCACTGGAATACTGAGAAGTCTATCGATGAAATCCAGCACGTCTTTTTGCGCGATGCCGCGCAATTGCGTCCCGACCTGGCGACTGATCATGAGGCGGGGGAATGATCATGATCGCATCTAGTTTTCGGGCGCGTCATCTTTCGATAGTCGGCATGGGGCTGATGGGCGGTTCGCTGGCGCTGGCGCTGCGCGATCACGCCGATCATATCACCGGCATCGACTCTTGCGAGGCGGCGCGCGCCTACGGGCTGCGGCGGGGATTCGTCGACTGCGCCACGGATGATCTGTTTGAAGGCGTCAATCACGCGGACGTTGTCGTACTCGCGGCGCCGGTGCGGGTCATCGTCGAAATGCTGAAGATGCGCATCGGCTCCTACTTGCGCTCGAACACGCTGGTCATCGATATTGGCAGCACCAAGCAGGATATTGTTGATGCCATGGCAGACCTGCCCGTCGGCGTCAACGCAGTGGGCGGGCATCCCATGACCGGCAAGGAAAATGGGGGCATCGAAGAATCCGATCGCGCCTTGTACGCCAATCGCCCCTTCGTGCTCTGCCCGTCCCGCCGGACCACGCCGGCGGCGCGGCTGCGGGCCATATCGCTGGTGGAAACCCTGGGCGCAGCGCCTATCGAAATGGATGCGGAAAGGCACGACCAGATCGTGGCCGGCATCAGCCACTTGCCCTATCTGTTGAGCGCAACCTTGGTGGCGACGGTCGCCAATCAAGCGGAGGATGACAGCGCATACTGGGAATTGGCAGCCGGGGGATTTCGCGATACCAGCCGCCTGGCAGCCAGCGATGTGACGATGATGGGGGATATTTTAAGTACCAATACCAAGGCTGTCGCGACACTGCTGGCGCAGTTCCGTATGCAGCTGGCGATGCTGGAGACGATGTTGATCGGCGGCGACGAGCAGCGCTTAAGCCAGTCCTTGCAACCGATACGGCGCGCGCGAAAGGAATGGGCGGACAACTATGAAAAGGGACGATGAACATAGGCAGTTGCTGGTGTCTCGCGGCGGCAGGCTGCTCGGCAGCACGACGATCCCGGGCGACAAATCGCTTTCGCACCGCGCAGCCATGTTGGGGGCGGTTGCCGCCGGCAGCTCGCAGGTCCGCAACTGGCTGGCGGCCGGCGACACGGAAGCGACGCTGGGCGCGATGCGCGATTTGGGCGTAAAGATCGAGCGCCACGACGCCAATACCCTGACCATTCACGGTGGAGAACTGCGCGAGGCGGATCAAGCGCTGGATTTGAAAAACGCCGGGACCGGCATTCGCTTGTTGGCGGGCATCATGGTAGGGCAGCCTTTTCCCAGCGTCCTGGACGGGAGCGAGCAATTGCGGCGGCGACCGATGAAGCGTATCACAAGTCCATTGCAAGCAATGGGCGCGGAAATAAGTTCGACGGATGGATGCTGCCCGTTGCGGATTCAGCGCTCCACATTGCGTGGCGTCACATACGAATTGCCTGTCGCCAGCGCTCAAGTGAAGAGCGCGGTCTTGCTGGCGGCGCTCTTTGCCGATGGCCCGACCACGGTGATTCAGCCGGGACCGACGCGCGATCACACGGAACGCATGCTGGGTTCCATGGGCGTTAGCATTGACTTCGATGACGAGAATCCGGACAAGATGACACTACATCCGCCGGAAACGCTCAAGCCGCTGGATTTGACGATTCCGGGCGATTTTTCCTCGGCGGCATTTCTATTGGTGGCGGGATTGTTGACGCCGGACAGCGATTTGACAGTCACGGGCGTCAATTTGAATGCGACGCGAACCGGTCTGCTGGATGTTTTGGAAGCGATGGATGCTGATATTAGCACCACCTCTCGTTCTATCGAATCGGGCGAAGCGGTGGGCGATATCCGTGTGCGGACCAGTGCATTGAAGGGCATTGAGATTGGCGGAGATACTGTTGTAAGAATGATCGACGAGTTCCCAATCTTGATGGTGGCCGCATTGCGCGCCGAAGGCGAGACCATTGTGCGGGATGCGCGCGAGCTGCGCGTGAAGGAGACCGATCGTATAGCGGTCATGGCGAGCGAATTGCGCAAAATGGGCGCGGAGATTGAAGAGCGCGAGGACGGATTCCGGATTCTTGGTGTACAACAATTGTCGGGCGCCGATGTGGATGGGCACGACGATCATCGCATCGCCATGAGCATGGCGATCGCGGGAACAGTCGCTTCCGGCGAGACCCTTGTTACTGATGCGGCTTGCGTGGCGGATTCCTTCCCCGGTTTCGCGCAGACGCTTATCGGCTGCGGCGCTCATATCGAACCGGCATAAGGGCGTTGATAGGGACGCCGGCGGCGGAAGAAAAAGATGCCGAAAAATCGAGTTGGACTTATCGGCTTTCCAGTAGAACACAGCCTGAGCCCGGTCATGCATAACGCGGCATTTGACGCGCTGGGCATGTCGGACTGGCTCTACGACGCCATGTCAATACCGCCAGATATCTTGCGCTATGGGGTGCGGGAACCAAAGAATCACGGCTATGTCGGCATCAATGTGACGGTGCCGCACAAGGAAGCCATCATGGAACTGGTGCGCCCGGATGAAATCGCGCGGGCCATAGGCGCGGTCAATACGGTTGACTTCCGGAACAATAGCGGCACGAATACCGACGCCGATGGCATTGTTGACGACTTGCGGGCCAACGGCGTCTCGATCCCAGGCCGGCGCGTTTTGGTATTGGGAGCGGGAGGCGCGGCGCGGGCCGTAGTCTACGGCTTGGCGCGGGAGGGCGCGAACGTGGCGATTGTCAATCGTACCAAGTCGAGAGCCGAAGGCTTGGTCGCGGACCTCAGAAGCGCGGCCGGCATAGACGATATCGCGGTGATGACTCTGGATGAAGCCGCGGATTGGGGCATGTCGCTTATCATCAACTGCACGTCGGTGGGCTTGCATCCCCGGGTCAATCAGTCGCCCTGGATTTACGGCCTGCCTTTCCCGGATGGCGTGACGGTGTATGACACGGTTTATCGCCCGGCGAACACAGCGCTGATGCAGCAGTGCGTCGCCCACGGCGGCCGGGCAATTGGCGGCTTGGGCATGCTGGCGCGGCAAGGCGCGCTTTCTTTCGAGATCTGGACCGGGGTCGCGCCGCCGATTGATGTCATGCTCGGCGCGGCGCAAGCGGCGCTGGAGAATGCTGGCAAGGTCTAGAGACGGAAATCAGATCAAGGTCAAGGACTAAACCAATATGCCAATTCGATTTTTCACCGCCGGCGAAAGCCACGGCCCGGGCTTGACCGCCATTCTGGAGGGCATGCCCGCCGGCTTGCCGCTATCGGTCGACGATATCAACAGAGATTTGCGCCGGCGCCAGAAGGGCTACGGTTCCGGCGGGCGTATGCAGATCGAAAAAGACAAGATCGTCATCACCTCGGGACTGATGAACGGCATGACGACCGGCGCCCCCGTCGCGCTGCACGTTCAGAATCGCGATTTCAAAAGCTGGAAGGAGCGCGATATCACGCCGATCACGACGCCGCGCCCGGGGCACGCGGATTTGACCGGCGCGCTCAAATACGGTTATCGCGAATTGCGGCTGTCGCTGGAACGCGCCAGCGCCCGCGAAACGACGATGCGCGTCGCCATCGGCGGGATTTGCAAGCGCTTCCTGGACGCGTTCGGAATCAAGATTGACGGCTACGTGGTTCAATTGGGAGATGTCAAGGCGGATCTGGCTGCCATGCCTTTGGAGGAACGGATTGCTCGCAACGAGGACAACGACGTGCGTTGCCCCGATGCGGCCGCCGCCGAACGCATGCACGCCGCAATCCGACAAGTCAAGATCGACAAGGATACGCTGGGTGGCGTCTTTGAGGTTGTCGCTCGCGGACTGCCGCCGGGCTTGGGATCGCATGTCCATTATGACCGCAAACTGGACGGCAAACTGGTGGCGGCGATGGTCAGCATTCAAGCGATGAAGGGGGCGGAAATCGGCAGCGCCTTCGAAAACGCCGGCAAGCGCGGATCGCAGGTGCACGACGAAATCACGGTTGATGCCGACGGCAATCTATCGCGCAAGACGAACCGCGCCGGCGGCCTGGAAGGCGGGATTTCCACCGGCCAGCCGATCGTGGTGCGCGTGGCAATGAAGCCGATATCCACAATGCTGCGCGGCGCCGCTTCTGTTGATCTGGCCAGCGGCGCACCCAACATGACGGTCTACGAACGCAGCGACTTCTGCGCCTTGCCGCGGGCGGTGCCGGTTGGCGAAGCCATGATGGCGATTGTGCTGGCTGACGCGCTGCTGGAAAAACTGGGCGGGGACAGTATCGAAGAAATGAAGCCCCGCTTCGCCGCGTTGCGCCGCAACCGAGTAGGCGACCTGCCAATGGACAATGCCGAGTGGCGCTTTGGATATGACGTATGAGCGGCGGAGAAAACATCGTCATCACCGGCTTTATGGGAACCGGAAAATCAACGGTCGGGGAGCTGGTCGCCGATAAGCTTGGTCGACAGTTCGTCG
Organism: Chloroflexota bacterium; assembly: GCA_026713245.1. Taxonomy (GTDB): domain Bacteria; phylum Chloroflexota; class Anaerolineae; order Aggregatilineales; family Phototrophicaceae; genus UBA6055. The sequence continues at coordinate 19,900 of JAPOOU010000150.1, read as the reverse complement.
ATATGGATCTTGTCATCGAAGACCGTTTTGGCTTGCCGATCCCGGAGATTTTCGAGCGGCACGGCGAAGCGCTATTCCGGACCGTCGAACGTGGATTGGCGCAGGAGCTTTCCACACAATCCGGTCTGGTGATCGCGACCGGCGGCGGCGCGCTTGTCCCCGAGGGCATGCGTGATCTGATGGGGCGGACAGGCAAGCTGATTTGCCTAAACGCCGGAAAAGCCGAGATAAACGCCCGATTAACCGAAACGGATAACCGCCCGCTAGCGGCCAATTGGCAAGCGCTGTTTGAACAGCGGCAATCGGCCTATGCCCGTATTCCCAATCAGATCGAGACACGTGGCAAAACTGTTGAAGCTGTCGCCTGCGAAATCGTCGCGATGCTTGATGGGCGGATTCACGTCCGAACACCGGCCGGCGGCTATGATATCTGGATCGACCAAGGCATCCTTGGCGAAATCAACCGACATATCGAGACACTTGGACTGGGCGGCCACGTGGTTATCGTGAGCAACGAGACAGTGGCTCCGCTTTATGCCGAGCAGTTGGCTAGCCGCTTGCCAAACGCCGACATCATAACTGTCAGGGACGGGGAATCATACAAGAACCTGGAGACGGTTACGGAGATTTATCATAAGCTGCTCGCTTTGGGCGCCGACCGCAGCACGACCCTGATCGCGCTCGGTGGCGGCGTTCTGGGGGATATGGCCGGATTTGTCGCCGCAACATTTATGCGCGGGATCCGATTGATCCAGGCGCCGACTTCGCTGCTTGCCATGGTGGATTCAAGTGTGGGCGGCAAGGTCGGCGTCGACATGCCGCAGGGCAAGAACTTGATTGGCGCTTTCAAACAGCCGGAAGCGGTCTTGGTCGATACAGACGTTTTGGAGAGCTTGCCGCCGCTGCAATGGCGCTGCGGTATGGCGGAAGTGATCAAACACGGCTTGATTTCGCGGCCGGCGCTGCTGGATCCCGCCATGTGGGAAAAGGAAAACCTGGTAGACCTGCTGCGTCAAGCGATCGCGGTTAAAGTCGAAGTGGTAGAAGAAGATCCCTACGAACAGGGAATCCGCGCCCATCTCAACCTGGGACATACCTTCGGGCACGCAATCGAAAAAGTAACGCGGTACAGCGTCCCGCACGGCGAGGCGGTCGCCATCGGCATTTGCAGAGCGGCGCGCTTGTCCCGCAATTGCGGGTTGATTGATGAATCGCTGGTTCAGAGGGTCGTATCCACATTTGAACGAATTGGCTTGCCGGTGGATATCGAATTGAATCCTGAAGACTGGTACGCGGCCATGTCTACCGACAAAAAGTGGCAGGCCGGCAAATCGCGCTTCGTATTGTTAAGGGACTTGGGCGAAGCGACAGTTGTCGAGGGCTTGCCCAAAGATGAAGTCTTGGCGGTCTTGTAGCGAGGGACGATTACAAATATGTCAAAAGGGATTTTGATCTTGCACGGTCCCAACTTGAATCTGCTTGGTGCGCGGCAGCCGGAGATTTATGGCAGCATGACGCTGGATGAAATCAATGGCGCTATCCATCAACACGTCAAGCCGTATGAGATCGAGTTGCGTGCGGAACAGTCGAATCACGAAGGCGATTTGATCGATCGTTTGCATGAGGCGCGCGGCTGGGCGGACGGCGTTGTCTTCAATCCGGGCGCTTATACGCATACATCAATCGCGTTACGCGACGCCATTACCGCGAGCGACTTGCCTGTGATCGAAGTACATATTTCGAATATTCACGGGCGCGAGCCCTTTCGACACAAGTCGGTTTTGTCGGGCGTATGCCTGGGCCATATTGCCGGTTTTGGCTGGCGCAGCTATGTCCTGGCTGTGGATGCCCTGCTCCGGCAATGGAAAATTCTGGACAGCTAACTGGTGAAAGAAAATGAATACCGGCGCATAAATTTGGCTATCTCGTCAGTATTCCAGGCGCGCCCCCGCCGCGTATACTTGACTGCGCGCTGGAAAATCAAAATCAACAAGGTGGCATATGTTCACGGCAGCTGAAGTCTTGCAGACTGTTCAGGAAGAACGGGTCCGGTTTATCACGCTCTGGTTCACCGATATCACGGGCTTGGTCAAGAGCATCATGATCCCGGCCCTGGAATTGGAAAATGTGCTCGAAAACGGATCGCATTTTGATGGCTCCGCCATTGAAGGTTTCGCTCGGGTCGCGGAAAGCGACATGATCCTGGCGCCGGATTTGTCAAGTTTCGTTGTTTTGCCTTGGACGGATGGCGACAACAAAACCGCGAGACTGATCTGTTCAATCTGTACACAGAACGGCGATCCCTTTATCGGCGATCCGCGCAATCTCTTGGCCAAGGTGCTTGAACAAGCCCGGGGCATGGGTTTTCTGTTCAAAATCGGCATGGAACTGGAGTATTTTCTCTTTCCATTTGACGAGAAGGGCAAGCCGCAAATTGTCGCCAATCATGACATTGCCGGGTATTTCGACTTGACCGACGACCCGATTCAATCGATCAGCCGGTCAATGCTTGCGACCTTGAGCAAGACAGGCATCCGTGTGGATTCGACCCATTCAGAGACGGGCACGGGTCAACACGAAATCGATTTTCAATACGACGAAGCATTGCGATCGGCGGACAATGTTTTGACCGCGCGAATAGCGCTGAAGACGGTTGCCAGAGAACGCGACTATTACTGTACCTTCATGCCGCGCCCACATGCCGACTTTCCGGGCTCGGGCATGCATACTCATCAAAGCCTTCACGATGTCGCGACCGGCGTAAATCTATTCGCGGACAAAGAGGGCGAATATGGTTTGTCGGAGGTTGCGAAGTTCTTCCTGGCGGGACAGTTGGAACATGCGCGCGCCATGTGCGCGGTGCTGGCGCCGCTGGTCAATTCGTACAAGCGGCTGGGCACCAGCTTCGAAGCGCCGGTAGACGTCACGTGGGCGCATGTAAACCGCAATGCCCTGATCCGTGTGCCGAGTACCGTTCCCGGCAAGGAATATCATACCCGTTTGGAATTGCGCTGTCCCGACCCGACCGCCAATCCCTATCTGGCAATGGCGGTCATGCTGCAGGCCGGGCTCGATGGCATCAGGCACAAAATGCCGCTGCCGGAACCGCTGGAAGAGACGCTTATGCGCCGCACCAGCGGACGCATGCGCCATATTGAGGTACTCCCGCAGTCACTTGATGAAGCGCTTGACGCGCTTAGCGAAGACGAAGTGATTCTTTCGGCGCTTGGACCCTATGTCAGTGACCGATACATTGCCGCCAAACGCCACGAATTCTCCGAATATAACCGGCAAGTTACGTCTTGGGAACTTGAGCGGTATCTCAGCCGCTTTTGACGGTCAGTTCATGAATTCGCTGAAGCGCCGCGCGCGAATCCGCTTGCGCTACCGCCACGGTGACGCTGCAATTTGAAGGACCTACCGCCAGTCCCAAAATGGGAATATCATCCAGTTTTGCCAGAGCTGTCGCCAACAGCCCGGGCGAGGAACTGATGTTGTTGCCGATGGCGGTGACCAGAGAGATCGTTTCGATCGTCCAGGGCATCTTGTCCGGGTACTCCGCCATCTTCGCCCGCAGAGCCTGTTGCAGTCGGTCCACGCCGTCTATGCCAATGCTGGTTGGGATCACCAGGACGAGAAAGCTGCTGCTGGAGGATTGCGAGGCGATCATTACTTCAGTGCGCATGCCCAGGGTTTTGAAGAGCGTATTGCCTACCAGTCGCGTGATGCCCGCCATGGAACCGCTTGTGGGCCGCGTCAAGGCCAAGCCCTGGATGGACGTGACGGCCTTAATGACCGGTCGCCCGCCACTGGCGCTAAGAGAGATTGCCGTGCCTGTCTTATGTGGGCGGTGGATATTCTTGATGCGCAAAGGAATCGCGCGTTTGGCAAGCGGCGCGATCATTTTGGCATGAAGTATCCTGGCGCCAAAATAGGCCAGCTCCGCCGCTTCGTTATAGTCCAGCGCCGGGATCACGCGCGCGTTGGTGATTTCGCGCGGGTCGGCGGACATCATGCCGTCGACATCGGTCCAGATCCACAGCGCGTCCGCTTCCAGCAGCGCGCTCAGCACCGAAGCGGTGAAATCGGTGCCGCCGCGACCGAGCGTTGTGGTTTCTCCCGCTTCGGTCGCGCCGATGTACCCGGTTACAACCGGCAAAATCTCGCGTTCAAGCATAGGCACAAGCAGGTCCTTGACGTTTTCGGCCGTGCGCTGCAAGATGGGATTCGCATTGCCATGCGCGTCGTCCGTGACGATCAGTTCGGCGCCGTCGACGGTGACGCCGCGGATATCATTCTGGCGCAGCAAAGCGGCGATAATCCGCGCAGACAGGCGTTCGCCTACAGCGACCACGGCATCGCTCATACTGGGCAGCAGCTCGTCATTGAGGTTCTTGGCTACTTTCTGACATTGATCAAGCATGTCGGAGAGCAACTGGTCAATATCCGCCTTGAGCGCGTTACGATCGGAGGTATCGAAGGGCAATTGATCGACCAGGGCCATGTGCCGCGTGCGCAACGTAGCGGCGATACGCCGATACCCCCTCTGATCGCCGACTCTTGCGTAGAGCGCAGCCTCGAGCAGCATGTCCGTGACACCCTCCAGCGCCGACGCCACGATCAACATGTGATCCCAGCGTTTGGACTCGTCGATGATGATGGCCAATACCTGGACGAGCGCCTTTGCCGTCCCCAGCGAGCCCCCGCCAAATTTCATCGTTAAGATTGCCATGCAATCCTCGTTCGCCGCAAATCAATGCGCAGGAATCAGATCATTATAGCTCTAATTAGTGAACCCCTTGCTGATGCAAGGATCGCTTCCTTATTTTATGCCCGCGTGGTAAACCTCTTCGCCGGTTGCGCGCCGAGCGGCTGTTGGAAGATGCGTATCGATGCAGATATTCTAGCAATTTTTCTTAAACGGCAACAGTCGTCGCCAAGGAATTTGGACTTGTCGATATTGCGTTTGGGTCCGTTTTCAAGTAAAGTGCAGAAATTCGCGCACCCATATCTATTAGCGCGAAAGCCGGGTCTATCGGTCGAAAGTCGATGCGATCCTCCGGTCTAAGCGGAAGGCGAATATGTATGGCTACGGTTCATGCTGAAGGATCGAGACTCGTAGCGGGCGTGCGGTTTCAAAAGATCGGCAAGCTCTATCACTTTGATTATTCGACAAATCCCGAGCTTAAGACGGGCGACTTTGTCATCGTCGATACCTTGCGCGGACGGCAAATGGGCCAGGTTATGGGCTTTACCGCGCCCGATTCCAATCGTCCGATACGGCAGATCCTGCGTCAGGCCACTGCCCGCGACCTGGTATTACGACAGCATTGGGAATCGAAAGAGGCCGAGGCGCTTGATACGTGTAAGGAAACCGCCGCCAACCTGCGGCGTCTTGCCGGCGTCAAGTTCGTGGCCGCGCAATACAACTATGACGGAAGCGTAATCACGTTTCTGTTCAGCGCCGAACAAAAGATTGATACAGCCGTTTTGCAGAAACGGCTTCAACGCAAATTTGATGCGCGTATCGAAATGCGACAAATCGGCCCCCGTGATGTCGCCAAGCTCCTGGGCGGTTTCGGCGCTTGTGGCGAGACGCGCTGTTGCAGCACCTTCTTGACCGACTTCAGTCCGATATCAATCAAAATGGCCAAGGCGCAAGGCGTTTCCTTGAACCCGTCGGAAATCACGGGCATGTGCGGTCGGCTGCGCTGTTGCCTTGTTTACGAGTACGAACAATACGTTGAAGCCCGGCGGAAGTTGCCGCGCCGCAACAAGCGAGTCGGCACCCCGCACGGCGAGGCTCGCGTCACCGACCAGCTTCCCTTGCGCGACGCTGTTATGGTGGATCTGGGAGACGGCGTGCGAAAAATCGTCACCAGAGAGGAAATCATTCCGCTGGAAGAATTCCGCAAACTGGCCGAAAAAGCGCATTCCCCGTGCGACAAACACGGCGACGGCAGTTGCGAGTGCGGCATGCCGGCCGGGAAGCGTCAGTCGGATGTGATCGCATCCCGACGCGCGAGTTCCGACCAGCCTGATAAGCCATCCAAAACGGAACAAGACGGCGAGCGCGAGCGCCGGCCGCGCCGATCCCGCGAAAAGTCGGCCGAGCCGGGCAAGAGCCCGAGACGGCGGCGCGGACGTCGTCGATCCCGGCGGCGCGAGGATTCTTCCGCCAAGCGGCAAAATCGCGACGATTAAATCTGACCCACGGAATGCCTATATGACAGAAAACGACACGGGGCGCGCGAAACGGATACTTGGCGTTTTCGCGCATCCCGACGATCCGGAGTTCTTTGCCGGCGCAACCTTCGCCAAGTGGGCGGCCGACGGCGCCGAGATCACATTTCTTGTCGCTACCAGCGGGGACAAGGGCAGCGCCGATCCCGACATGACCCACGCGCGGCTGTCAGAGATTCGCGAACAGGAAGAGCGCGAAGCCGCTGCCGTGCTCGGTGTCAAGGAAGTTATCTTTCTGCGCTACCGGGACGGCGAATTGTTCCCAACGTTAGAGCTGAGGCGCGATATCACGCGGGTGATACGCCTGACCAAGCCGGACATCGTCGTTACACTCGATCCTACGTTATTCTGGCGCGGCACGCGCAGTATCAACCACCCCGACCATCGCGCGATAGGCGCGGCGACCCTGGAAGCTGTCTTCCCGACAGCGCGGGACCGCCTGAATTTTCTGGAGCAAGAGCGCGACGAGGGCCTGGCAACACATAAGGTGCCGACAGTTTACATTGCCGGCGCCGCCGAGCCGACGCTGACCGTCGATGTCTCCGATGCCGTAGAGACCAAGATTCGCTCGCTGTATTCACACAAGAGTCAGATTGCGGATATGGCGAAAATGGCGGAGCGCGTACGCGAGGGTACGCTCGACCCCAATTCTCCTCCCGAATACCCGCGCCATATCGAGAGATTTCGCGTCATTAACCTAGGATAGGGAAACATGGCAACTGATTATATGGCAGAGGCCGACGCCCTGCGTGACGAATTGATAGACAGACGCCGCGACTTTCACCGTCATCCGGAACTGGCGTATCAAGAACATCGCACCGCCGGTATCGTGGCCGACGAGCTCAATAAACTGGGCTTGGAAGTGCAAACCGGCGTGGGCAAAACAGGCGTGATCGGCATATTGGAAGGCGCGAGCGATGGTCCCACAATTTTGTACCGCGCCGATATGGACGCCTTGCCGATCCAGGAAGACAACCAGGCTGAATATGTTTCGCGAGCGGCGGGGGGAATGCATGCCTGCGGCCACGATGGACATACCGCGATAGCGCTGGGCATCGCCAAGCTCTTGACCAGTCACCGCCAGCGACTGAACGGCAGAGTCAAGTTTGTCTTTCAACCGGCGGAAGAAGTCGGCAGCGGAGCGAGTTCCATGATTGACGACGGCGCGCTGGAAACGCCGGCGCCGGATCGAACCTTGGGAATTCACCTCTGGAATGATTTGGAAGTTGGTACGGTGAGCGTCGTAGACGGCCCGACGATGTCGGGCGCCGGGGTCTTCGAAATAATAGTGACGGGAAAGGGTGGTCACGGCGCAATGCCCCATCAGACGGCCGATCCCATCGTATGCAGCGCCCAGATCATCGTCGCGCTTCAGTCGATTGTCAGCCGAAACATTGATCCTCTGGACACAGTTGTGTTGACGATTGGGGAATTGCACGGCGGCAGCGCCCGCAACATCATCCCGCAGACTGTGAGCTTTAGCGGATCCTTCCGTCTTTTCCGCGAAGAGACGCGCGCTACGATCAAGTCACGCATCCATGATATTGCGACCGGCGTGGCGCAGGGAATGGCTTGCCGAGCTGATGTCAACTTCGGCCTCGGGATCGGCGCGATCGTAAACGATGTTGAAGTGGCCGCGCACGCCCGGTCGGTTTTTTCCGGCTTGGGAAAACCTGTAGACCTGGTGCGGCAGCCCTGGATGGCGTCGGAAGACGTTGGCTTGTTCATGCAGCGCAATCCCAGCGCCTATCTGCTCGTGGGTTCTGCAAACCACGGACGTGAACTTGACTATCCTCATCATCATCCGCGCTTCGATTTTGACGAAGACGTTCTCCCCCTCAGCGTAGGCATGATGTCGGCGGTAATTGCGGATTATTTGGGAGCGGGCGCTTAATGGGGGACGGCCTTCCGATTCGCTGGCTGGAATCATACGGCTGGCTGGTTCTGTCTGGCAGCGCCGATCCTCATAGCGAGATCCGCGCCCTGGCATTGAGCAGGTGCGACGCCTCCGGCGCGGTCGCTTATATTTCGCTCGCGCAAGATTATGGCGACGCGCTCATGGACGATCTGGCGGAATTGGGCGCGCCTTCAGGTTATCTGGTTGATCTGGAAGACCAGGACAATAACGAAATACATGAACGCCTCAGTGGCGCCGGCATGATTGTCATAGAAGCGGGCGCTGACATTCACCGCCTGAAGCGACTCATGACACAGACAGTTGTGCATGCCATGAAAGGGGCGCTTCAAGATGGCGCGCTCGTTCTGTTTGAAGGCTTGGCCGCAACGCTGGCCGGTTCTTATTATTTGGACTCGTCCGGGCAGGTTGCAGGGGCGTTGAAGATCGTAGAAGACGTCTACGTGGCGGTTGATGTGAAGAGCTTCCTCGAAACAGAGTTGGCGCAATTGGTCTTTCGAGAGCGACCGGATGCAGTTGGCGTCGCGATTGACAGAGGTTCCGCGCTGGTCCTGGGCCCGGATCAACACATCGAAACCTGGGGCGACAAACAGATCACTTTTAGCTTGGGCGATCCGTCGCGCCAAGCCGAATTTTGACCGAATTGGGGGCAAAAAGATAAACTGCTATGCCAATTACGATATTGATAGGAGCGCAGTGGGGGGACGAAGGCAAAGGTCGCGCCGTCGACTGGCTGGCTTCGTCGGCCGATATCGTGGCGCGCTATGCCGGTGGAGACAACGCTGGACATACAGTGGCGCTGGGCAGTGAAGTATACAAACTTCATCTGGTGCCCTCCGGCATTTTGCATGAGAACGTCGTTTCCATCATGGGCAACGGGATGGTGATCAATCCGGTCAATCTCGTGCGAGAAATCCAGTCGCTCAGGGAACAAGGTCTGGACATCGGGCCGGAGCGCCTGGTCATCAGTTCGCGCGCTCACATCATTACACCCGCTCATGTCGAGCTGGACAGAGCGAGAGAACTCGCGCTGGGCGACGAAAAAATCGGCACGACGCTGCGCGGCATCGGGCCGGCTTATCTGGACAAGACCAACCGCGCCGGCATCAGGACTGGCGATATGCTGCTCGATATCGAAGTTTTTGCCGAGCGCCTGAGCGTCGCCGTTGCGGCCACAAATGCCGACTTGCAGCAGCAAGGTTTGGCTTCTTTGGATCCAACGGCGGCTGCGGAGAGCTACCTGGAAGCAGCCGATTATCTGCGCCCCTATATCAAGGATGTATCCATCTACCTGCACGAGGCTTTGAAGTCGGGCAAGCGCGTCGTCTGTGAAGGGGCGCAGGGAACCATGCTTGATATCGACCACGGCAGCTATCCCTTCGTCACCAGTTCATCGCCCACGGCCGGCGGCGCCTTGACCGGACTGGGCGTCGGCCCGCTGTTTGTCGAGCGCGTGATCGGCGTTGCGAAAGCCTTCAGCACGCGGGTTGGAGGCGGTCCCATGCCAACGGAGTTGAACGGGGAAATCGCTGATCGTTTGCGCGGCACCGGCGCCAACTTTTGGGATGAGTACGGTACAACGACCGGGCGCCCGCGACGCTGCGGCTGGCTTGATGTCGTTATGCTGCGCTATGCCGCGAGCGTAAACGGCTTGAGCGAATTGATGCTTACAAAAATGGATATCTTGTCCGGCTTTGACGAACTGAAGCTGGCGGTGGCGTATCAGATCGACGGCAGACGCCACGACTATCCGCCGGTGACCAACGAGCAATTGGAACGCGCCGTGCCCATCTATGAGAGCCTGCCCGGGTGGCGGGACGATATCACTGGCTGTCGCGCGCTTGATGAATTGCCAGGGGCCGCGCGGAACTATGTCAAGCGCGTCGCCGAGCTATGCGACGTTCCGATCCGGAGCGTCAGCGTCGGGCCGGAACGCGAACAGTTGGTGACCATCTTTTAGATTTGCGATTGAGCCCCAACTTTGCGAGCACGTTCACTGTGCGCAGCTCGGGCATATGCTCTTGGAGTGCTGAATTTCGAGGATCTGAAACAGCTTGCCTGGCCCCACAATTTCATCACTCCCAAATGGTCTTGATGGCTTGCCGCGCTTTGTGATAGATAGTACAATCACCTGCGTAAGATATGGGAGCGGATATATGCAGCGACTGGGAGCCTTGGCTCTTGTTTTCATCGTCTTGTTGGCTGGGGGCGCGATTAGTTCAAACCTGCTTTCGTCTGATTTGGCGATTCAGCAAACGACGGATCCGAGCGGAAACGCGCTGACCGCCACACCCGATCAAGCAGTGGCCTTCATCTTGGTGGTCGGTTTCATTCTCGTCAATGTGATTGGGGCCGGGCTTACCCTGGCGCTGGTGCTTTGGCTCTTGAACCGTCAAGTGACCGTTGTGCGCCAGGAAGCGGAAGCCTGAGACGACTCGCCATCTCCTGTTTACGTAAACCGCGTCGCTCATACGACGAGAGGGCTTACGATTTTGCGTGAGCGCGACATTCCTGGGACCTTTTCGCTGCCGCCGAGCGGCTACGGATGCGATCCCCGCGCGCGTGAAGGCGCCTCCCAATGAGCATCCTAAGCGCTATGCCAATTCTGATGGCGGGGGCATTTTTTCTCTTGTCTAAGAAACCCGCCAAGAACTCCATCTGCAAGCATGTCAAAATCGGTAGGGGCGACTGGCGCTCAGTGTCGGCGGTCAGTGTCTACGCGACCTACGCGACCTGCGCGACTCTGTGAGTCGCCCGTTGTCAGGAAGTTTTGTTCTTGCGGGCGATTCAGCCATTCGCCCCTGTTTACGCTAACCGCGTCGCTCATGCGACGAGAAAGCTTACGATTTCGCGTGTGAGCGATATTCCTGGGACCGTTTCGCCGGTTGCGCGTCGAGCGGCTTTGGTAAATCCAATCAACCCGCGACTATATAGTCGCCCGTTTCCCGCCAAGCTCCGCTATTCTTACCGCATGAATGCCTGCGCCCAAACCCGGATCCCGTCCCAACATTGTCCGAAAACCGGTACATTGTCCGAAAAAGATGTTTCTTTGTCCGAAAAACGGACAATGCAATATCAAATGCTAATGATATTGCCTTTCGACAATGCTTCGTGTGCCGAATCCGCGCAACTGCGGCAAAAAACTGGCGGAACGCGACATTCTTGTGTACGATTCCTCAGTCGCGCGCCGCGCGGCTGTTTGAGCAACTGGCATTTTCCGACGTTTGCCTGTACTCAGACGCGATACGAACAGCAAAACTTGGCAATTGCGATATTCTGTAGTGAAGGTCAAATCTAATGGCTGAAGAATCCAAAGCGGTTCGGCGACCGCGACCAAAAGTTGCGCTGGCAGTTGTTGCGCTAGTGTTGATCGCCTTCGTTCTGCTCATCGCGTATATTCTTGTGGACAGCTCCTCAAGCGCTGCGAGCGCGACCTTGTCTGAAGATTCCTACGCTGCCGAGCTCGCGGTGGCGATGAACGGCGCTGACGCTGATATTGGCGCCGGCCTGATCAACGAATACGAATGTTTCACTTGTCATGTCTTGGGGGACGGCAGCCTGTCGCCACTATTCGACGGTATCGGCGTCTTCGCGGCAGAGCGCCGGCCGCCACTTTCCGCTGAACAATACCTGTATGAGGCCATCGTGTTTCCGGGCGTGTTCATCGTAGAAGGCTACAGCGATTCTATGCCGAACAACTACGACGAACGACTCAGCGAGCAAGAGGTCGGTCATATGATCGCGTACATGCTGACGCTTACCGAAGATCCGCCGAGCTTTTAGAAGCGCGGGCATGTTCGCCTTTTGGCTGGCGCGGCGCCGCCCGCTCAATACCGAAAAACGCTCGCGGATTGACGATTCCAGGCAATATCATGAGTTTTGATGTCTTCACGATTTCGGCGCTGGTTGACGAATTCACGGATACGCTGGTCGGCGGTCGCGTGCAGGACGTGATTGATGTCGATGAGATGGGCCTTGGCCTGGAAATCTACGCGAATCGCAAGCGCCACTACCTGTATATGAGCGCCGACGCCAACCGGCCCCGGGTATACCTGGCCGCGGGCAAGCTGCGCCGCGGTCTGATGAAACCGACGCAACTGGGGCTGATCTGCCGACGTACTGTCGAAGGCGGCATTGTAACCAATGTCAGCCAGCCCGATTGGGAACGGCTGCTTCAGATAGATTTTGCCGGACCGGAAGGCGACGTCTCGCTTGTCATTGAACTCATGCCTCGGCGGGCCAATGTCCTGCTGCTGCGCGATGGCGTGATTCTTGACTGCCTCAAACGTGTGGGTCCCGACGAGAATCGCTATCGTTTGAGCTTGCCCAACCATGACTATGTGCCGCCCCCGCCGATCCGAGGCCAACTGGCGCCGGGCGATGTTTCGCTGGAGAGCTTGCGGCGCATCATGGACGCGGTAGACAAGCCGTCGGTTCAAGCGCGGCGTGTCTTGCCGGGACGAATCCTCGGCATGAGCCCGCTGCTGGCCAGGGAAGTTGTCTTCCGCGCCAGCGGGCGCTCCGACGCCAAAGCCCGAGACTGCGATTGTCACGCCTTGCTTGATGCCTATCAGGCCCTGGTCGCGCCGTTATTGCTTAGACAGTGGCGACCCGGCATCGGCTATGAAATGGGCGTCGCCGTCGATTTTGCCGCCTTCCCCCTGTCATTCCTGGACTGGCAAGCCAGTCCGTCTATGAGCGGCGCCGTCAGTGACTTCTATGGAATGCTCGGCAGCGCGGACGCCTATGGCGAGGCCAAAAAGCCGGTGCGGCAGGCGATAGATGAAGCGCGGGCGAGACTATCGGCGAAGTTTTCTTCGCTCGAGCAAGGCCTCAAAGATGAAGGCGAATTGCGGACGATAAGGCAGAGCGGAGAACTAATCCTGGCTTATCAAACTGCCCTGCATGACGGCCAGAAGTTGTTGCGCGCGCATTATGAACCAAACGAGCCGGAATTGATCATCAAGCTCGACCCCGAGCTTAGCCCGATAGAGAATGCGCAACGTTATTTTCGCAGATACGAAAAGGCCAAAGCGGCCAGAAAGGCGATCCCGGCTCTGATCGCCGAGACGACAACTGAACTGGACTTCATGGCGCAGTTGGATTCCGATCTTGCCACGGCGAGCAACTGGCCCGAGATTGACGACGTCATTCAGATCTTGCAGGAACGCGGCCATTGGCAAGGCAAGAATCTCAAACGAATTGGCGGCGGCGGCAGGCAAGGCCCGCTTCGTGTTGTCAGTCGCGACGGCTATGTAGTGTGGATTGGTCGCAATAGCCGGCAGAACGAAAAGCTGACTTTCAAGACTGCCAATAGCCAGGATCTTTGGTTGCACGCGCGTGGCGTGCCTGGCGCCCATGTCGTCATCCGCAATGACGGCAGACGTATCAAGGATAGCTTGATATTGGAGGCGGCGGCGGTGGCGGCCCATTATAGCCAACGGCGAAACGACCAGCGCGTTTCGGTGGACTATACGCGGATCAAATTCGTCAAGGCAATCAAGGGCGCGGGACCGGGCATGGTCACCTATCGCAACGAGAAGACGGTTTCAGTCGAACCTCGGGACGAGACGGCGCTTACGGAATGAGTCGAAACTACAATATTCGAGCGCTAACCGTCGGCGCTTCCGCTCCTGATACCCGCTGAAGCGCTTCAAGTACCTGGCATACGCTGATATCTCGCACGCATGGGTGATACGCCAGCGAGTCGTCGCGCCAGTCGAGGATTCGACAGGGACGGCAAGCGATAGTCGATGTGATCGCCGCGTGCTTTCGCCGATCGCCCCAGGGGGCGAATTCGATGGGATCGGCAGGACCGAACAAGGTAACGGTCGGCGTATGCACAGCGGCGGCAACGTGCATCGCGCCGCTGTCCGGACCCAGGACCGCCCGCGCGCGTCGATAAAGCGCCGCCAACTGGCCTGCGCTTGTCTCACCGGCGACTGAACAAGATGCGGCCGTCATCCCGCCGGCGATATCTTCGATCACGGCTTGTTCGGGGGAGCTGCCGGTGAATATGATCGTTACGTTGTGGCGCCGCGCGACTTGATCGGCGACTTCCGCCCATTTGTCCGACTGCCAGAGTTTGCTGGGCATCCCGGCGCCGGGATGTATACAGATGATCGGCGTAGCAACGTCGATCCCCCGATCGGCCAGAAGCTGATCCACGGCCGCGGCGTCGGCTGGATCGACGGTCAAGTTCAATTCGATGTCTCGATTGTGGGGGGCGCCGAGCCAGAACTGGGCCAGATGCAGGTTCTGCAGGACGGCGTGTTCATATTGATGAGGGCTGCGTCCGGTTAGGAAGGGCGCGACATTGGCATTGTCGTAGCCGATACGCTCCTCTATGCCCGCCAGAAATGCCAGCATGGCGCCCCACCAGTGATCCGGGCGCATGATTAGCGCGCTGTCGTAACCGATTCTGCGCAGCATGCGCGCGGAATCAATCGCGCGCAAATAGGGATTGCCCCGGCGCGATCTGCCTTGGCGCTGGAAACCGGGAAAGTCCAGCGTCAGTACGACATCGACCTCGTCGTAGCGGGCCAGCACATCGGCAGCCCATGCGCCGCAAATGACGTGCAATTCTGTCTCGGGCCGCTCACGCTTGATAAACTGAAGCGCAGGCGTCATTAGCAGGACGTCGCCGAGGTGGTCCGGGCGTATGACAAGCACCCGGTTCGAGCGCGCCCGCCGCGGAGGGATCGGCAGCGTGGCGAGACCGGATAGAAACAGGTCTCTAACTGCATGGGGCGCGGAAGGCTGGTGCAAGGTCCGCGCCACCTCCAGATTGCGGCGCGCCAGGGTCTCTTTATCCAAGGCCGAGATCCTCATAGGCGTCCAGGAGATGGCGCATAATCGCTGACCAGTCGTAATGCGCCCGTGCTTGCTCGCGCGCTCGTTCACCCAGCGCTTGGCGTCGATCCATATCGTTCAGCAAGGACGATATGGAATGAGCGAATCCCTCAGCGCCGTCAGCGATTTCGATGGCTTGCCGTATTGACCCACGAAGACCGGAAGCGCCCAGCGATGTCGAAACTACCGCGCAGCCAGAAGCCATCGCTTCGAGAATTTTGAGCCGGGTGCCGCTGCCCATGCGCATCGGCAAGACAAATAGAGTCGCCGCCTGCAAGTAGGGCAGCACAGACTCGACCCAGCCGGTCACTTTCACGTGATTGCCATCGGCCAAGGCCTGTATTCTCGGATGCGGATTCCTGCCGACGATAATCAGCTCTAGCGCAGGATGCCGCTGCAACAGCGCGGGCAAAACTGAATGGCAGAACCATTCAACCGCGTCGACATTCGGGCGGTAATCCATTTTCCCGGTAAAGACCAGTTGATTGCCTGCCCGTCTTTCGCCATGGCAGGATTGGTAGTCGTCGACAAAAATGCCGCTGGGCATCACATAAATCGGCGCGCCGCCATACGATTCCAGCAGATTGCGGTCTTCTTCGCTAACAGCGATTACCGCATCAACGGACTCGCATAAATTGCGCTCGTATCGCTCCAGGCGGCGGGCCTGAATCGCCGAATAGAGCGCGGTGTGCAGACGAGACGGGCGCTTCCTGTCAAGCTGGTAAATCAGCCGCTGCAATTCAGCTTCCGCGTTCAGGGCATCGTATACGACTTTCGCTTCGCATCTCTTCTGCCGTATCACTGGAAGATAGCTACCCAGTTCAATTCCCGAGAATTGGATGATATCGAAGGCACGGGAATCCAATATCGCGGCAAGCTTCTGACCGAAGGCGGCGCTCATTAAGCGATCTTCCATATCCGCCCGTCTTGTGGCGAGCAGTGACACAATGCGATCTGACTTGCTGCGCTGTGGAATCGGGCAGCTGTGGACGTCGCCGCAATATTGAAATAGCGGGTTCGTCCCGGGGCTCAGCGCGCCTTCGCTGAAGGTCAGGAGCGTCACCCTGTGACCGGAGCCGTAGAGGCCGCGAATGATGCCGTAATTGCGAATCGCCGCTCCCGATTCGCGGGGAAACGGGTTGTCGGGGCTGAGCAGCAAGATCTCCATCGTCTCTTCAGTTTAGTACAGCCCGATAAACGTCGAGTACAGTTTGCGCCGCGGCGCCCCAGCGAAAGCGCTTGGCGCGCTCGATACCGGCGGCAGACTGCGCTGCCCGCCAATCGCTATCGACGAGAACGCGCCGCATGGCCTGCGAGATCGTGGCCGTGTCATGCGGGTCAACCAAAATGCCGACGTCCCCCACGATTTCCGGCAATGCCGCAACATTGCTGACGATTGGCGCCGTGCCGCAGGCCATTGCTTCCAGGGCGGGCAGACCGAAGCCCTCGTAGTGAGACGGCAAGATCAGCATTAGCGCATGATTGTACAGGGCGGGAAGCTGCGAATCAGATATGTCGTGGCGAAAGATCAAGCTGTCATTAATTCCGACTTTCGTTATGTCGCGCATTAGCTGTTCAAAGTGCCAGCCGGGTCTTCCCGCGATAAGCAATTTCGGCAGATCGGGCATTTCAAGTTTCAGGTCGCGATAGGCGCGCGCCAAGCCGACCAGATTCTTGCGCGGTTCGACTGTGCCAACAAACAGGAGATATGATTCGGGCAAATCCAGTTCGCTGATCACCGGCTTGGTGACGGAGCGAGGCAAGGGACGAAACGCATCTTCCACACCCAAATGATGAACGGTTATTTTTTCCGGCGGGACGTCGAGGATATCTACGAACTCCTGTTTGGTGGCGAAGCTGTTGGCGAGTATATGGTCCGAGCGCATGACCGAGACCTGGATCTGACCATTGTAGTATCGGCGACTGGCAGCCGTCATGTATTCGGGATAGTGAATGAAACTCAAGTCGTGCACAGTGATGACGTGGCGTCGCGCGCCACGCGCCGGCGCAATAAAATCGGGACTGTGAAACAAATCCAGGCGGCGCATCAAGAGTTCCACTGACAGCGTCCCTCGCTCCAAGGGATGGTGCGGGGGCGTCCAAAGACTGGCGCTGTCAAAGCGGCGGGATAGCGAACGTCTGGCTTTGCGACTTTGGAAGACAGTTACTTTGTGGGCTGGGGGATGCTCTCCCATGGCGGAAATGATACCCATTGTATATCGGCTTATGCCTCCTACGCGGTAGTGGGTTAGACGAGCATCTATTCCGATATGTGCCATGAATTGAGTATAGCGGTATCATAATGCTCATGCCAGACGGATCGCCGCCGCCCTGAAGACTGGGCGGTTGGCGATCCAACAGGCGCGGCTAGCTGTTCGAGAGGCGCGATGGAAAGGGCGAACCATGCCGACATATGATGTGGTGACATTTGGCGAGACAATGATGCGCTTGACGCCGCCCGGCTATTTGCGCATTGAACAGACGCCTTCCTTCGACATTTGGGTTGGTGGGACAGAATCCAATACAGCGATTGGCTTGGCCCGTCTGGGTATGGACGCAGCCTGGTTCTCGCGCTTGCCGGCGTCGCCGATGGGTCGCTATGTGAGCAATCGCGTTCAGCAATACGGCGTGGACGTCAGCCATATCGTCTGGGCCGAGGATTCGCGACTGGGCATATTTTTCCACGAGAAGTCAGAAGCGCCGCGCGCCAGTCGCATCATCTATGATCGCAAGGATTCCGCCGTGAGCCGCGTCCAGCCAGCCGACTTGCCGGATGAGCTGTTCTCGACCGATATGAGTCGTCTTTTTCATGTCACCGGGATTACGCTGGCGATCAGCGATTCTGCCCGGATGACCGCGCTGGCGGCCATGCGGCGCGCGAAGGACCTTGGCTGGAAAGTTAGCTTCGACACGAACTATCGCAGCACTTTGTGGTCGGGCGAACAGGCGGCGGAGGATTGTGACGAAGCGATGGCTTTGGCGGACGTCGTATTTTGCCCCTTCGGGGATTACAAGGCGCTTTATGGCGACTCGGCCGCCGAAGACGCGCTGGCTGCACTGGCCGCGAAATATCCCGAGACGCTCATCATCATGACCTTGGGCAAAGACGGCGCCGGGGCGATCAGGCCGGATGGCGAGCGCTTTCGCCAATCGGCCATCCTGGCGGGAGAAGTCGGGCGCATCGGCGGCGGAGACGCCTTCGCCGCAGGCTTTCTGTACGCCTGGCTGACCTTTGCCGACGTGGCGCTGGCACTAAAATGGGGGGTCGCCATGTCCTCTCACAAATACACAATCCCGGGCGATCTTCCCTTGGTCGACTACGAAGAAGTGGCCTCCCTGGTAGCTGGATCAACCGGGGGCGGTCTCATCCGCTAGCGCTTGCTTGCGGGAATGCCCGCGCGTCGAGATGTCGCGGAAATAGCTCGTCATTGTCGCTAGCAGCAGAGCGCTGTCTTACCTATAATTCTGTAATCCCTTGCCTATTCGTCGGTATATACTGCATATGAGCAAGCCGAAAGACAGTGGTCATCCCTTTGTTCGTTTATTGAACTATGCCTCGGTTTACAGGCGGCGAGTGGCATTTGCCACGATCTACTCCGCGCTCGGCAAGATTTTCGACATCATGCCGCCGGTGTTGATCGGGGTCGCGGTCGATATCGTCGTGCAGAGGCAGGACTCGCTTTTGGGCCGGCTGGGCGTCGCCGACTTGACGCATCAACTGTTGATACTGGGCTTCATCACGCTGATCGTCTGGATTCTTGAATCCTTGTTTGAATACATTCAGCGGGTTCACTGGCGCAATCTGGCGCAGTCAATGCAACATGATCTGCGCGTCGACGCTTACGACCATGTCCAGCACCTGGAACTGGCCTATTTTGAAGACCAGAGCACGGGCGGGTTGATGGCGGTGCTGAATGATGACATCAATCAGTTGGAGCGCTTTCTGGATATTGGCGCCAGCGATGTGGTGCAGATCGTCACCACCGTTGTCGTGATAGGCGGTATCTTCTTCCTGGTTGCGCCCAGCATCGCCTGGATGGCCGCAATTCCCATACCCCTCATCATCTGGGGTTCAGTGCGATTCCAGCGCTTGCTTGCGCCGCGCTACAGCGAGGTCCGTGAACAAGTCAGCATGATCAACCATCACTTGTCCAATAGTCTCAGCGGCATCGCCACCATCAAGAGCTTTACCGCCGAGGATTACGAGGCCGAGCGCCTGCGCGTCGAAAGCAACGAGTATGTCGAGCGCAACCGGCGCGCCATCCGTTTGAGTTCCGCATTCTCTCCTTTGATTCGGATGGTGATCGTGACTGGATTCATCGCTATCACCGTTGCCGGGGGCCAATTGGCGCTCAACGGCAACCTGGATATCGGCGCGTTCAGCGTCCTGGTGTTCATGACTCAGCGCTTGCTATGGCCATTGACCAAGTTGGGCGAGACTTTTGATCTATACCAGCGGGCCATGGCATCGACTAAACGCATTCTGGATTTGCTGGGCATCAAGCGCAAGATTACCGATGGCGGCATGTCCTTGCCGATTGCGGCAATCCGCGGCGATATGCGCCTTGATGACGTGAGTTTCTCCTACAGCGACGGCCGAGAAATCATAAAGGGCTTGACCCTGGACTTCCCGGCTGGCGCCACTGTGGCCATCGTCGGCGCGACCGGCGCCGGCAAGAGCACTGTTATTAAGCTGCTGCTGCGCTATTACGATGTGACTTCGGGTCGCGTTCTGCTCGATGGCTACGATCTGCGCGCGTTGAAGAAAGCCGATATTCGCAACGCGATCGGCTTGGTCAGCCAGGATGTCTTTCTCTTTCACGGTACCGTGCGCGAAAATATTAGCTATGGATCTCAGGATCTGCCTGACCATCTAATTGTTGAGGCTGC
>JAPOOU010000145.1 GCA_026713245.1 Chloroflexota bacterium | reverse complement strand
TCTTCAATCCGGAAAATGCCATACTCGTTCCTCGCGCCAATCTGCCCGCCACTGCGCAGGAATGTGAAGGAAACTATCTGCCACCGGGGCCGGAATACGTCAACCTCAATGACATCAACAGTTGGAAGCGTAGATGATTTTACCTGGCTTACTTCAAATGGGCCCCCGCTCTCAAGCGCAGGCCGATCTTTCATCGCAATCCGACAATTAAGCTAGAAGCTGGCAACTGCCGCTTGCGGCGACTCGAAGATTTTGAAGATCTCATCCAGTTTTGACGCCTGCAATGACTCCAGAGCCGGGTCAGACGGCCCCGCCAGGCGCATGTCGCCGCCCGCCCGTCGAACCTTCTTCAGTCCCGCATTGAGTCCGCGGAGGCCATCAATATCCAGCAGTCTTATACCGGACAAGTCGACCACAAGACTTCGCGTCTCCGCCTCGAGCGCCTCCTCGATCACTTGAGAAAGCGCCGAGACACCAGTGGAATCTAGCTCTCCGGCGATTTCGAGGACGCCGACCTTGCCGTAGCTGGCTAAATTTACGTTTATCAACCTGTTTCCACCGCTTATCCGCTCATGCTACAATGATACATCATAGCCTTCGCTTGGGATATGAAAATGGAAATTGATCAATCCAGAGCATTATGACGGAGACCGCTAACTGACATGGACCTGAATTACGTGGCCTTGATATCTGTCCTGGTCGCACTGCTTCTCATCATGATTCAGCGCGCCGAACGAGCGCGTCGGCGACTGGTGGCCGGATTCGTGCTTATCTGCCTGCTGATTATCCGTCACAACGCGTTTATCAAGGACGACCTGCACGACGAGACGCTGCTGGCTTTTGTCTTGGGATTGATTCTTAGCGCCTTGTTTTGGCTGCTTGTTGGCAAGTATAACCCGCCCGGCAACAGCGACGAAATCCGCGTCATCGGCATGGACGACTAGCCGGCTCGACAGATCTCAGTCGATAATGTTGATTGGAACGACATCGGCGCCCTGTAACATCGCCAGACTGATGCGCGCGGCAACCTGCTGGGAAAGCTGGCGAAAAGCGCTGCCTGACTCCGAATCCAGGTCGTGGATCGCTACCGGACGCCCAAGATCTCCGCTCTCGCGAACGTCGCTTGCCAGCGGAACGCGTCCCAAAAACGGAATCTCGCGCTGATTGGCGAAGGCCTCTCCGCCACCGCTCCCGAAGAATTCGCCGGACATATTTTCGACCACGCCCAAAACCGGCACGTTCAGTTGCTCAAACATCGCGGCCGCGCGCACGGCATCCGCCACCGCGACCGCCTGTGGCTGCGTCACAATGATGCTGCCCGTCAACGGGAAGGACTGCGCCAGCGAGAGCGGCGCATCGCCCGTGCCCGGTGGCAGGTCCACGATCATATAGTCCAACCTGCCCCAGTCTACGTCAGTGAAGAACTGACGAATCGCGCTATGCAGCATCGGTCCGCGCATGATCATCGGTTTCTCCGGTGTGGTCAGAAATCCAGTGCTGATGAGCTTAACGCCATAGACCTCAAGCGGCTGCATCTTGTTGTTGCTGACCTTCGGTCGACCGCTGCCCAAGCCGAACATCTGCGGAATGTTGGGGTTGAGAATATCGGCATCAATTAATCCTACGCTGGCGCCGGCTTCCGCCAGGGATACGGCGAGATTCGTCGCCACGGTGCTTTTCCCAACGCCCCCTTTTCCGCTCGCTACAGCGACAATTGAATTCATCGGCACGTCCAGACGCCCATGTATGCGACGATCCGTCGGCACTTGCGCGTCCCATTTGATGCGAACCTCGCTGATTCCTTCGACCACGCCGAGCAGCGCGGCGTTACAGCGTTCGACAAACACATCTTTCAAGGGACAAGCAGGAGTTGTCAGGACGATGGTAAACTCGGCGACGCCATGCTCCACACGGAGGTTTCGTACCATATCGAGCGTCACAATGTCCTGGTTCAACTCGGGCTCGATTACTGTACGTAGAGCCCCCATTACACGATCTTCGACTGATGTCATGCTTTACCTCGAGAATCCGATTCGGACTTCGACGTACTATACCATTCTTCTGGCCATTGACGAATGCAAGTTGGGTTAACTGCCAACCTCGCGAATGCAAGGAAATATACCGAATGTCACCGCACATGCTCGCGCAGTCAGGTCAAACCTGCGATTGTAGTCGGGGAGTACTTTACCCGCCGCTCCTGGCGGCGCGCTTCGCTTTGCGTTCGAGGGCTTTCCGCCGGCGCTCTTCACGTTTGGCGTCGTCTTCGCTCCAGGGCGTCGCGCCTTCTGCGCTTGCGGATGCGGCCGGCGCAGAAGGCGCCGTTTCTGCAGCTGCCGCAACCGGGGCCGGGGCGGCCTCAGCTCGCGTTTCCTGCGCGCGAGAACTACTGCCGCCGCCGGCGCTACCTCGACGCGCCTCCTTGGCGGCGTCTTTATGTTCCCAAGTGCCACGAACCAGCATCTCTTCATATGCGCGCGTCGGAGCGATGTCGCGCCAGTATGAAGCAGGCTTGGACAGCTTTTCCTTGTCGTGAATGTGGTGGCTGGTACGATCGTAACTGGCCAATTCGTAGTCGTGGTCCATCTTTATGGCGTCGAAGGGACAGTACTCGGCGCAGTAACCGCAGTTCATGCAGATGTCGATATCGATGAAAAACGCCTCGGGCTCCGGCACCGGTCGCCCGGTATCAGGGTCATTCCCGCGCACGATCCATATGCACTGCGGTGGGCAAACTTTGGCGCAGATGCCACAACTGGTGCACCAGTCTTTTCCGCTGCGGCTTGGATGATCTTCGTCCTCAACAATCAGGAAGGGCACAAAGCGAAAGCGTTCCGGCACCGCCACTTTCTCATCGGGATACTGAACCGTTACGACCCCTTTTGCCGCCGTCCCTTGCCGGAGGCCAAAATTGTCGGTCGCGTGCGAATATTTCCGCAGGCCATAGCGCAGGTCATCGACGAAAGAGTCGATGAAATGTCGCAAGGTCAGCATCAATCCTTTTGCCAATCCCGTTCCGTACATGTTGTCTCCTGTTTACGCAAACCGCGTCACTCATGCGACGAGAGGGCTTGCGACTCTTGGTGCGCGCGTTAGAACATTTAACTGCCGCAGAGCGGCCAGGCTTGCATTGTTCGCCGCGTTCTGCAGCGTTAAGCCGCTTGTGGCATCCGCGCTTTAGCGATCGGTTTCCCCAAGTACGATATCAATGCTGCCCAGAATACCGACGATATCCGCAACCTTGTACCCGGCGCTCATCAAACCCATGGGCGTCAGGTTGATGAAACTGGGCGCGCGCACATGATAGCGCCAGGGATTGGAGGACCCGCCCCGGCCGCCGGCCGAGACGAGGTAATAACCCAACTCGCCCTTGCCGTTTTCGACGCGACCATAAGCCTCGCCGAAGGGAACACGAGGCGCATATGCGCCCGGCTTTCCGTCAGCCCAGATTGACTCGCCGACTGTCGCCTCCAGGCGCGGCAAAATCTGCTTGAGAATGCGCACGCTTTCTCGCAATTCGGTGACCCGAACCCGATAACGGGCATACATGTCACCGGCTTCTTCCACGGCGACGTCAAAGTCCAGTTCCGGGTAGATACTATACGGATCGGCGCGGCGAACATCATAGGCAACGCCGCTTCCGCGCAACAATGGCCCCGCCGCGCTGTAGTTGATTGCGTCATCCGCGCTCAGGATTCCCACGCCTATAGAGCGCTCCAGCAGAATCTCATTCTGCGTCAAGAGTTGCTCCAATTCATCTATGGTGCGCGGGATGCGTTCATTGACCATTTCGGTCAGGAACTGCATGGTGTTGTAATCGCGTATTCGATCATTGGTCAGGTTGCTGACGCTCTTTATGCGCTCGGGCAAATCACCAAATAGACCGCCGAAACGCATGTAGTTGCACATCATGCGGCTGCCCGCCACCGCCTCGAAGAAATCAAGAATGCGTTCCCGTTCCTGTATGAAATACAATACGGGCGTGAAGAAGGCGCCAATGTCATTCAACCAGAAGCCGATCGCCCACAAATGATTCACGATGCGGCTTAGCTCTACCATCATCACGCGGATCGCCTCGCAGCGATAAGTCGGCGGATTGTACTTCCTGCCCAGGCTCATCAGTTGTTCCACAGCCAGCACATAACCGTGGTTATTGCCCATGCTCGAGATGTAATCAAGTCGATCCGTGAAGGGAATATTATGCAAATAAGTATTGCGCTCGCCGATCTTCTCATGATTCCGATGCAAGTAACCCATGACAGGTTCCAGCGACGTCACGGTTTCGCCATCAACCGTCAGCACCATACGGAAGACGCCATGCGTACTGGGATGATGCGGGCCCATGTTTACGACGAGTTCGTTTGTCTCGAAGCCGTCCTTGTCCAATATGCGCTCGACATCGACGCCCAATCCTAGCGAAGCGTATACCTCGCTCTCGGATGTATCCATCAAACGATTGAGGTCAATATCAGGTGGATAGGTCACGTTTTTGCCGAAGACGTTCTTTTCTTCAGAACGGTGAACATGCCCGCCCGGCCAGCGATTATCAAATGGCTTTAATTCTTCTTCGTAGTAGGCTTCGCGCCAATCCTTGCGCATGGGATGACCATGAAATCCGTCCCACATGAGAATCCGGCGCAGATTCGGGTGACCGGGAAATTTTATGCCGTATAGATCCCAGGCCTCGCGCTCTTGAAAATCGGCGCCGCGCCACACCGGAACCAGCGATGGAATCTCAGGATTCTCGCGTTCTGTCTGCGCTTTGAACACGAGCGCGCCGCCGCCGCTCGTGCGGTAGGCGTGGTAAACCATCTCCATGTGATCGCCCGCGCCGAGGTAATCGACCGCGGTAGCGCTTGAAAGATAGTCGAAGCCAAGATCATCCCGAATTGCGCGGGCAACCTTAAGCAGCTTGCTCGCTTCTACAACGACGCCCGAATATCCTTCGCGTTCATCATCAGCGACCGCGTCGGGATGCTTTGACTTCAGATAGGCAATTGAGTCGTCAATTGTAGCTGCGTTGACAACATCATCCGGGGCTAAAGCAGGACTCACCATATTGCGCTATTCCTCTTCTGCTTGCGCCGCCCTGCGCGAGGCGCGAACCGCTTTTCTTGCCATGGCGCGCAGGCGTCGCTTTTCACGGATCTCTTCGGCCTCTGTCCAGGGATTCCCGCCCGTCGGCAATACGAAGCTCAGGGCATCATCGGAAATCGCCGCGCTAGCGGCGGCCATAACGTCCTCGGCTTCCACCTTAGCCGCAACCAGTTGCGTCGCGCTGGGCAATTCGCGTTGCCCTACCATGGCCATATCTTCAGCAGCTGCTTCTGCTTGACGCCGAATCATATCCATCTGACGCGGATCAATGATATCGGGACCCAATACGGGCACGGGAGTCGGCTCGGAAGGGCCTATGCCATACCATGGCACGTCATCGCCATTGGCGATGCTCTGACCGTCAATTTTCCGTTGCAGAGCTATCATGCCAAAGAGCAGCGCCTGGGGCGTAGGCGGGCACCCGGGCACATAAACATCGACCGGCAGATATTTGTCAATGCCGGAAACAACGTTGTAGCCCTCCTTAAAGGGACCTCCCCCGCTCGCGCATGCGCCCATCGCCAAAACGTATTTCGGTTCCGGCATCTGGTTGTACAAGCGCACGATCGGCACAACCATTTTTTTTGTTACGGTGCCGGAAACGATCATCAGATCAGCTTGACGAGGGGTCGCCCGCATCACCTCGAAACCAAATCGGGAGAAGTCGAAGCGAGATGATGCCGTAGCGATCATTTCGATTGCACAGCAGGCCAAGCCAAACAGCATCGGCCACATAGAATTGCGCCGACCCCAGTTATAAAGTTGACTGAGACTGGTGATCGCGATATTGTTCTCCAATTCGGCAGGAACGGGAAACTCGGTTCGCTCTATCTCTTGCAGGTTCAAGTCCATCTAGTCGCCGATCTCCTCGTACCATTCACGCAGAATCGCTTGCAGAATCGCGTCATTGACCAACTCGGGGTCATCGGAAAAACCGGGCAGCTTGACAATAAGCGCGTTCAGATCATCCAACGATAAGTCTTCCAAGACCATTTTTGGATAGAGATCCTTCAGTGCCAAAACGATTTCGTAGGTCGAATCCCAATTCAGTCGCTGGCCACCCATGACCAACCTATTCTAACACGGCAGGGCGCATGCGTTTACATAAAGATGTTCGAAATGCAGAACTTGTCAAGAGATGTCCCTGTACTCGGGGAGCCCTTTACGTATCCTTGACATTCACGCCGTACCGCCGAATCGTGCAGCAAGTATAAAGAGCGCGGCCCAGATTGTCAAGAATTTCACAATCGCTTCCACGCCATGTCATTCGGCGTTGATGACAATCGATCCACGGCGGTCAACCCGCGTGGATAGCGCCCGGGATTCAAGTTCTCTTTCGCTGTAAACTCTTTTCATGGCGCCGGCAACTTTTTCCGCCACGGACTTTGCATCGCATAGCGCGCAGAGTGTCGGTCCGGCGCCTCCGATAAAGACGGCCAAGGCGCCGCACGCTTTCGCTGCCTTGCGAACATACTGCAAATGAGGCATCAGGCTGGCGCGCGCGGGTTCAGCAACGAGATCGTTTTCCATCGCTTCGGCCATCGCTTGCAGGTCGCCGCGGTGCAAAGCATCAATCAGACGCGCGACTTTGCCGGTCTGATGGATTAGAGTCGGCAAACTGACATGTGAGGGCATCACGGCGCGGGCTTCGGCAGTGGGAATCGCAATCTCTGGCGTAACCAAAGCCAGATGCAGATTATCGGGGATCGGCAATGGCTGGATGGCCTCAACTGTAATCCCGGCAACAAGAGTGATGCCTCCCAGCAGGCAGGGCGCCACATTGTCCGCATGATAGCCGCTCACCAACGCTTCGCCTTCCAGACAGAATGGCAGCAGTTGCTCGCGGCTAAATGGTTCGCCATATAGCTTGTTCAAGGCGACAACCGTGACCACTGCGCTTGCGGCGCTGCTCCCAACACCGCTGGACAATGGCAAGCCCTTGAAGAGTTCAATGCGCAGGCCGCGTTTATCCCCCATGCGCTCAAGAAATGCGCTGGCGGAAACGGATGCGACATTCTTTTTGGGATCGCGCGGCAGCTTGCCGGCGTCTCCTTCAATCTTGCTAATGAGGATCTTGGACGACTCTTGGAATTCGACGATGGCGCGGTCGCCCATGCCTTCTATGGCCAGCCCCAGAATATCGAAACCGACGCCGAGGTTTGCAACGGTGGCCGGCGCAAAGGCTTCGGCTCTGGAAAATGACATGAAGGATCGCTATCCTTGTCTTGCTCACAACCACTCTCCGCGCGAGCGGAACGCGTCAGTTGTCAGGCGCGAGCACGGTACGCCTGTTCGCCGGTTGCGCGCCGAGCGCCTGCGCTTTCGATATGAGAGGTCGACCGAATGCCAAGCATACTACAATGTATCGATTGCGGGGGACAATACCCAATCGACCAGGTCATTTACGACTGCGATAGTTGCGGGGGCTTGCTAGATGTCAGGCACGACTTCCGCGAGTCTGCCGTGAAACTGACACAAGGCTTCTTTGACAACAGACTGGGTACGCTCGAATTTCCATACACTAGCGGCGTATGGCGCTTCAAGGAATTGATCTATCCCGGTATCGACGACGAGCGCATCGTCAGCCGGGCGGAAGGCAATACCAACCTGTACCACTTGCCGCGCGTAGCCTCGTATATCGGCGTCGATACGCTATACCTCAAGCACGAAGGCGAGAATCCAACCGGGTCCTTCAAGGACCGCGGCATGACGACCGGGGTTACGCAAGCCAGGATTCTCGGAATGGATCGCGTGGCTTGCGCATCGACCGGCAACACCTCGGCGTCCATGGCATCTTATGCCGCGCGCGCAAGCATGCAAGGCATCGTATTCCTGCAGAATCAGCAAATCGCCCTTGGCAAGCTGGCGCAAGGCATCGCCTATGGCGCGACATGTTTACAGATCAATGCCGATTTCGACCGTAATATGGCGCTCGTCCGCGAAGTCGCGGAGCGCTTGCGAATCTATATCTTGAATTCTGTCAATCCCTTTCGGCTTGAAGGGCAGAAGTCTATCTTGTTTGAGACAATGCAGCAGTTGCGCTGGCGGGCGCCAGACTGGATCGTCCTACCCGGCGGCAACTTGGGCAACAGTTCCGCCTTCGGCAAAGCACTGTTGGAAATGCTGGATCTCGGCTTGATCGACCGGATGCCGCGCCTGGCCATAATTCAAGCGGAAGGGGCGAATCCTTTATATCGACATTTCGCAAACGGATTCAAGGACTTTCAAGCGGTCGAGGCGCGGACAATCGCGACCGCGATCAAGATAGGCAATCCCGTAAACCTGCAAAAGGCGATCCGAACGCTTGAATGGACGGCCGGCGTCGTGGAGGAGGTTAGCGATCAGCAAATCATGGATGCCAAAGCCATCGTCGGCGGCGTCGGCATCGGCTGCAAACCCGCCTCGGCTTGCTCCGTCGCCGGCGCCAGGAAGCTGGTTCAGAGAGGCGTCATATCTCCCGGAGACACCGTGGTCGGCGTCTTGACCGGTCATGTACTCAAAGACCCGGAAGCAACCATCGGCTATCACGCCAACAATCTCACGTCGATAGATCCCGCATTCCAAAACGAGACCCTGCAAACTGAAGATGACCTTCGGCAGATCGTCGACTTGCTCAAAGACCGGACTACAGCGGCATTGCCTCACTAGCCAAGTCCCTCCTAGCGGGCGCCTTTCAAGGGCTGCGAAGCGGGCGCCTGGGACAGCGATTGGTCGAGGTCGGCTATGAGGTCTTCTGCGTCTTCGATACCCAGCGCAAGTCGAACGAGATTGTCCTCAATGCCAACCGCGCGCCGCTCCTCGGCGCTCAAGTCGTAATAGCTGACATACGCGGGCTGCTCGATCAGGCTTTCCGTGCCGCCCAGGCTTGGCGCGATGTACGGTATCCGCAAGCGGTCGATGAAGTCGCTGGTTTCGTCCAGACCTCCCGCGACCTGAAAACTCACGACCCCGCCAAATCCGCTCATTTGCGCCTTGGCAATCTCATGATCGGGATGCGATGCCAATCCGGGATAGAAGACGCGCTCGATCCTCGGGTGCTGCTCCAGAAAGCGCGCCGCCTCAAACGCGGTTTTATTTTGGTGCCGCACACGTACCGCAAGCGTCTTCAAGCCGCGCTCGATCAGAAAGGCTTGGTGCGGGTCTATCACATTGCCCAGCACGCCGCGAGCATCCTTCAAGGCCTTTATCCGCGCCTCGCTGCCGACGATCACGCCGGCCAATACATCGTTGTGACCGCCGAAATACTTGGTCGCGCTATGCAGCACAAAATCAACGCCGTATTCCAGCGGCCGCAAGTTGACCGGCGTGGCAAAAGTCGTATCCAAGAGCGTCATCGCCCGGTATTGCTTGCCAATCGCCACCAGCCGATCCAGGTCCGCAACGCGCAAATACGGGTTGGTAGGGGTTTCAGTGAAGATGAAACGCGTCTTCCTCGGAATGATGGCGGCTTCCAGCGCTTCATAATCTCCCATAGGCACGACAGTGGTGGCAACGCCAAACTTCTTTAACGTCGTATCGCAAAATTGCCGCGTCCTTCGATAACAATCATCTGTCATGATGATATGAGTGTCCGGACGGAGCACAGTCAGGAAGAGCGACGTAACAGCCGACATGCCCGAGGGATAAATGACCGCGTCTTCAGCGCCTTCCAGTTCGGCAATGCGGTTCTCCACCGACCAGACGGTTGGATTGCCGTAACGCCCGTACTCTTCGCGATCCAGCTCGCCGCCATATACCTTTGCGTCGAGAAACTCGATGAGCTTGCTCGTATTCTCAAATGTATAGGTGGCGGACTGCACAATGGGCGTCGTAAGGGAATGGAAGCCCTTCTTGCGCGGCGCCCCTCCGTGAACGGACTGTGTGCTGGCGCCCTTAAAACTCACTACACGCTGCTCATTCGATGAATTCATCGTCTTGCCTCACCAAATCAAAAAAGCCCAAACGGCGACTTCACTATACGCCAGTTTGGGCTTCCGTTTGTTGACAAAAACAGTGACTGCGGCACAGTCCACGGAATAACCTGCATATTTCTCAGGCGTTTACCCTCATCTTCCAGAAAAATCTGCCGAATTTAGCACCTTCCCATTGCCATCTGGGGGTTGCTGTGGCTTCGTAGAGTCGGTCTCTCCACCACCTCTGGATAAGCGTAAAACTTAGTCTTCAATTGTTAATGGAAGGGATCATAACACATAGGCGCTGCGGCCGCAATAGCGCTTCTTCTGTGGTCGTGTATCCATTTCGGCTGACATGCTTTAGCCGGCTCTCGACCTGGGATCCTTACCCCATAATACCAACGACCTTTGATGGGCGACTGAACTCCTAGTCGGTGTCTACGAGCGGCGGGGAGTCGCCGGATACTCATTCAGGCCTAACGAGTCGGGCGACCCAGCGGTTGCTGATGAAAACGCCGTTTCACCCCCCCCCCAAGCCCCTCCCCCATCAAGAGCTGAGGGGCGGACACCTTTTGCCAACTGACTCGCTGCCCCTCCCCCTAGCCCGCGACTCTGTGCCGAAACCGCGACCATTTAGTCGCCCTTTGCTAGAACATTCATGCTACTGTCCCTTTATCACGCAAGCAAAGGAGGACTCCCCACCATGCAAGCAAGCTACACACTCGATACAAAAATCGAGGCTCTCAACCTGCTCGATCTGCACGACGGCGACTTCCAACGCGTCAGATCCCTGCTCGAGGTCCCGCTCAAAACCTTAAGAGGCTGGCGCGTCGACCAAGACAAACTCAGACGCCGTTACGAAGACCGACAATACCGCCACTTCGCCAACATCAAACTCGAACTCCTCAAGGACATGTTCGAAACTTCCCGCGACATCATGAAGAAAATCAAGAGCGGCGACCACGAAGGCAGTACCG
>JAPOOU010000134.1 GCA_026713245.1 Chloroflexota bacterium | reverse complement strand
GACGCGTGCTCTTCCGATCTCGCTGGCTTGCGAACTGACCACGGGGATCAGTTCCTGCTCGCTGTCGCGGACGAAGGCGCGCAGTACCGCCATGTTGGTATCGCCGACATCGGCCAGGGCGCGCGCGGCGTAGTGCTTGAAGGTGTTGATGTAGAAAACCATGGAATTGGCTTTTTCCTCGAAGAAGCGATAACCGGCTTTGCCTTCGACATTGCGCGTGCGGCCGCCGGGGCGCAGCCGCTTGCGCGCCAATTCGGGATTGGCGCTTTCGATGATCATGGTCGGCGCCGAGGCGCTGCCGTGATAGGGCATGCAAACTTTCCTCGATTTGTGCTCGAAGTAGATATCTCCCTGCTCGATGACGCAATGCGCCAACTGCTGGTTGTAGGAGATGAGATCGACGCCGAGCAGCAGCAAATGCCCCATCGAAGTACCGATGCCGCCCTCGACGGCGATGGTCACATGATTAAAGCGCGGATCGGTGGTGATGCTGTAGACCTCTTCCAGCGTGGTAACCGCCATGCCGTTGGTGGCCGAGGTACACTGCCTGCCGCCGCCGTGGCCGAAAAAGAGACCGTCGGCGCGGACGTCGGGCGCGATCAGCTTGAGGCATTGCTCCTTGTCGCTGACCTGGCCGACGAATAATTCGATCTCGTCCCCGAATTCGGCGCGGATGGCCGCCGCGATCTCGGTCACGCGCGGATCGGAGTTGATGGTATAGATGCGGAAGAGGCGCACATCGGCTTCTTCATACAGAAATCGCGCCGCCGCCACTTCCTCTTCAATATTGCTGCAACCGAGGGCGGCGCCGATATTGCGCGCCGCGCGCCCGTACTCCGCCGCGCTCAAACCGATGTTTGCCAGCACGTCCTTTGCCGCGCGGATGACCGCCGCCTGTCGGTCGATATAACCGGCGAAGATGCTGTTGCGGTGCGTGAATATGGGGTGATGGCCGATGGCCGCGGTCGCCAGCACATCGCGCCAGCCCGAAATCGCCGGCATGGAGCCAAATCCGAGGATGCTGCGCGGGTACTTGCCGATGCGGTTGAACAAGCCATGTTCGGCGCTGTCCGTGCGCGAAACATAGCGGTCCGATGACATTTTGCGATAGCCGAGATCTTTCCAACTGTAGGTGCTGGTGCTGAAGAGATTATCGTTCATGCCCAGCACATGCTCGACCGTGCGCGAGCGTCGGTTGCTGCGCTGCGGGACGGAGTTGCCGTTTTCGATCTCGCCCAGGCTGCGCAGAATCTGGTTGTTCTGGTTGCTACAAAAGAAATCGGCGCGCTGCGCCAGGCAGAGCGTGCGGCGTTCCGGACCGAACTGCCATATGACCGGACTGCCGTTTTTGTTCATGTGCAGCGTGCCGCGGTCAACATCGGTTAGAATCAGTCCGATGCTGCTGGAATCGGCCTTGGGCAGGTAACGACTGTAATAGATATTTTCTTCGTATTGGATCGGCTGATAATTCGACGCCTCGAAATCTTTATTCGGGGGATTAGCGTCCTCGATGGCTTCCAGGGCATAGGCAAAGCTTAAGGCGCGCTTGTCGGCCAGAGCGTCATAATCGACCCGTTCCACCTCTTGACGATAGGGTTCAGGGATCATATATACCGCTTGACCCAGCTCAACAGGATCATCGCGGAGCGCCAGCAAAGCCTTGCGGCGCATGGAGTATTGGTCCTTCTCGGCGGCGCTCATTTCGGCGAAGGTACGGCGCTCGCCCGGCGGCACAAACATATCGTCCCAGCCGAAGCCATTGAGGCCACGCAAGCCTTCGGCTATGCTGCCGGCGGTGCTGCCCTCGCGGATGTGTACCTCGCCTCCATCGAAGATGGCGATCAAGACTGTGGCGACCGCGCCACGATCGCGGCCCTGCAGCCAGGTTTCGGCGATCATGCGCCGCATTTCGATATCTTCGGAGAAATCCTTGATATAGGCGCCGGGACGGCCATTGAGACCGCGACAGGCGAGCGAGGTCTCTTCCACCAGAATGGGATTGTAGCCGTTGGCTTTGAAGGCTTCGATGGCTTTGTGGCGGACCACTTTATAAGGATCGAGGCTTTGGATTTCTTCGATGTCGAGTTTCACGCCGACGATCTCGTAATCGGGCAATATGCGGCGGAATTCGGCGAGTTTGTTCCGGTTGGTGGTGGCGACTTCCATATAGCGATGGGCTCTGCCGCGCGAACGAACGAAGTTGATGACCTTGGGCTCGGTCATATAGAGGGGTCTGGGCATTTTGGGGTATTCCGTGATAGATAGGATCTACAGCCGAATTATCGCAGACGAGGGCGTTTAGTGATAGGTGATAGGTCAGATACCGACCTTGGATAAGCGCTTTACACTATCGCCCGGCAATAGCTCAAGACCATTCCGGGTGGGCGAAAAACGCGCTACGATCTAGCTGCTCGCCCGCGCCACAAACCGCAGCGTCAAGTCAACATCGTCAGTGACATTCGCTACGGACGGCACATCGGGAATGGTCAAGGCGAAGTCGCCATGCAGCACGTTAACAGTGGCGGTTCCGCTCAACTGTGTCTCGCTATCGAGCGTGACTTCCGCCGCGAAGGTCACCGTCCGGGTCACATCCACTACTGTCAGATCGCCACTGACATCGAAGGTGATGGTCTCGCCGACGGCGATCGAATCCGCCGAGAAATTTTTCAGTACGCGCGGTTCAAAGACGATGAATTCGTAAGCGTCCTGCGCTGATTTGAGTATCTGGCTCCGGATAGCGCGGTTGCGGAAGTTATTGTCCGTTTCCAGCGTGCGGGCGTTAATGATGATGGTACCGATGGAGGAGGCCGCGGGATCGGCCAGGTTGACATTGATCACCCCGGCGACATCATTGGTGGCGCCAACAACGGTGGTGCGCGCCCCGCGCAGATCTTCTTCGAGGGTGAATGTCGCCCGGCTTTCCGCGGCAACGATGCTGAATGTCACCGGCTCAATCGTTTCCTGCGCGGCGGCAACGGTATCGACCACCTCGGTGATCATGGTATCCATCGCAGCGCCGACGGCCAGGTCAACCGCGTTTGCCACCGCCACGTTAACCGCGTCGGGCAGCGCATTGTTGATGGCGTCGCCGACCGCCGTGCCGACCGCCG
The DNA here is from genome assembly GCA_026713245.1 of Chloroflexota bacterium. Lineage (GTDB taxonomy): Bacteria > Chloroflexota > Anaerolineae > Aggregatilineales > Phototrophicaceae > UBA6055. The sequence continues at coordinate 8,984 of JAPOOU010000134.1, read as the reverse complement.
CCGCCAGCTTGGCGTCCTCCGCTGTGCGCGTGGCGAGGGCGTCCTGTGCGGAAAGGCTGGCTTCGCCGGATCCGCCGCTGATCCAGATCCAGCCGAAAATGCCGGCGCCAGCGCCAACAGCCAGGGCGACGACAAGCAATATCAATACGGTTGGGGTAGATAATCCGCTACGGTTGCTGTTGCTCATTATCTGTTTAGGCTCCTGCACTACTAGAGACAGTCGACTTTGGACGACGCTGGGACAAAAAAGTCAAATGGCTCTTCACTTTCGATCGTAGACGAGCATTGTAGCCACAAGTCATTCAATTGGCAGTGTCAATCGAGCAGCCAGCAAGCGCGCGAAGGCGATTATCCCAAATTCAGGCGCAATATATCCCAATAACCCAAATCCGTCATCGCAATTCGTTTCGCCGGACCGCAGCCAGAACCCGAACACCGACGATAACGTAATTTCTATCGTAATAAATCTGCTCTTACACTTGAAGTGGCAAGACTGAGTGCTGATCGCCATGGCCAAATTCGGTTGGGATTATCCCAAATATCCCAAGAATCTCGACATTATTTGGGATAAAATCGGCCAAAACTGCTAGATTTTGGGAAAGCCTTGGGAAATAGGCGTCAGGCTATATTCTCTTCGACAGTTTCCTGAAGCGCTTGAAGAGTGCTTTCCGGGACTGCAACTGGCGTAGGCAATCGCCGGGCAAGTAGCGGTGTTTTATGTCAACTGCCCGCAGGCCCCCGCCTTCGCCAGGGACATGGGAGGGTGTTACAATCGAGGATGCGCTTTTTTACCGCGACCGCGGAATGGAGGAGAAAATGTCAGTTACGATCAGATTCCTTGGCCACTCTGGCTTTCAATTGGATATTGACGGACACAAGCTCTTGATTGATCCCTGGTTGTCTGGCAATCCCGCCGCGACGACAGCGGCCGACGACCTTGATGCCGAGGTCATACTGCTCAGCCACGCGCACGACGACCATGTCGCCGATGCGGCCGGCATCGCCAATCGCAGCGGCGCCACCATCGTTTGCAATTTCGAGATGGGCAACTGGTACATGGCGCAGGGGCAAGAGAATGTCTTTCAAGGCAATCCCGGCGGCAGCTTCCACAATGACTGGATGAGCGCCAAATGGACCGCCGCCCATCACAGTTCATCCTTCGGCGACGGCAGCTATGGCGGGCAGCCCAACGGCTTTGTCATCCGTGGCGGCGGTTGGCGCATCTATCACGCCGGTGATACCAGCTTATTCGGCGATATGCGCTTGATCGGCGACGAAGGCCTGGATGTTGCGATAATTCCGATCGGCGACCTTTTCACCATGGGCATCGACGACTCGATCAAGGCGATTCAATTGCTGCGCCCCGGCGCCGTCGTGCCGATGCACTACAATACCTTCCCGCCAATCGAGCAAGACGCCGCGGCCTGGGCGCAGCGCGTCGAGAACGAGACTGATGCGAAGGCAGTTGTTTTGTCGCCGGGCGAATCCTTTGGTCTCGACTAGCTGAGATCGTCGGATGCGCATAATGCGCGGATGTAAGCTTCGATCTGCTCGTGACGGCCAGTGTCCAGGTTGTAGTCCAAGGCGCCCTCCAGCTGGCGCGAGATGCTGCCGAAGAGTTCGATCTGCCGCAGAAGGCTCTGCCAAAGCGCCGCGGCGTCCCAACCGCTCCAGATCTCTTCGATTGCGGCGTAAGTCTCCTCGCTTGTCCATTCGCGGATGCGCTTGCCGAGCAGCCAGGTATTCACAGGTTTTGCGCTGGTGGCGCGGGCATGCCATTCCAGCATCTGCAGCAGATCACATTTCATGGTCCAGTCGCGGAACTTAACCACCCAGAATTCACGGCGGCGGATAAACTGCGCCACATGAATCGCTTCGAAATAGAATTCGTTGATGACCGCTTCAACTTGCTCGGCGCTGGGCGGATCGGGTCGCGGGAAGATCTGCGGCGAAGGTGGAAGATCGCGCAATAGTCCGTCCTTATCGAGGGCTACGACATAGCCGCGCAGGTACTCATCGGACAAGGCGCCGCTGCAAGTCATCGCATGTATGGCGTCAACTCTCAGGAATTGAAAATCGACTTTCACGCCGCCGGCGAACCAGACCAGCCTGTATGGCAGATCCAAACTAAGCGGAAAGCGAATCCAAACCTCGCCCAGCCCGTCAAGCCAACTGTCGTCGGCGATGTATGAGTCATAGTCTTCTGTGATTATTTGAGCATCGAGATCGGACCATGGATCCACGGACCCGTCGCCGCGGGCCAGAGAGCCGGTGACGACCAGCGCGCGAATCTCCGCTTCTTGGCGCGCCCAGTCCAGGACTTTGGTGAGCATCTTGTGTTTAGGCAGGGCTGCGGATCCCGACATATGAACCTTCAGCAGTGGGCGAGTCGGCGCTTCGCCCCTTACTTAATCTGACCGGCGATTATGGCAGGGCGGGGATGCGCTCGCCCTATAGCCAGGCGTCAAAGAGCGCGTCCAGTTCGCGTTCGGCGAGGCCTTCGGCGACGGCGATGAAGTCCGCTGTGGCGACGTTGCCGAAGGTGTTTGCGCTGTAGAAGATCCGCAAAATCTCGAAGAAGGTTTCGTCTCCGACTTCGCTTCGCAGGGCATGCAGAACCAAGGCGCCGCGGAAGTAGACGCTTGGGCCGAAAAGCTGTTCTACCTTCGGACCGCCGGGCGGCGGCAGGGACTCGTCCCAGGCGAATTGCCGCATCATTTCGTCGTAAGCGGCAGCGCCAATCTGATTTTCCTGCCACAGCGCCATGAAATAGACGGCAAACCCTTCGTGCAGCCAAATATCGCTCCACTGAGAAAGCGTGACGCTGTTGCCGAACCATTGATGCAGCAGTTCGTGAACTATTACCAGTACGTCTGGGTCCTCAGCGCCAAAAATGGACATGCTCTGCGTTTCCAGCGCTGCCGGAAACCCCGGCACCGCAACAACCCCGTAGGCGGCAAAGGGATAGGGACCCAGCAAGTCGCTGAGCCAGATCATGATGTCCGCCGTCACATCGTATCCGGCAATGGAGGCGTCGGAAGCGCCGGCCGGGAAATAGTTCCGGATCGGCACATTCCCGCTATCGTCACGGACCGCGACGAAATCGCCGATAGCGACAATCGCCAGATAGCTTGCCATCGGCTGTTCCATCTCCCAGACAAAGGCGCGCGTGCCATCGGCGTTGGCGATTACCTCGCTCAGCACGCCGTTGGCAACCGCTGTCATCGGCGTGGGCACAGCGATCCGGAAGGTGTAGGTAGCTTTATCCAGCGGGTGGTTATTGCAAGGGAACCAGTTCATGCTGCCGGATGGCTGGCTGACGGCGGCGAAGAAGCCATCACTCCACTCTTGCCAGCCCAATTTGACAAAGGGCACGGCCGGGTCGACTATCGGCTGCGGAACACCGGCGTAAGTTACAGCTACTTGAAAGGCGGCGCCCGCCGGGATGGGTTGCACTGGCGAAATGACGAGTTCCGTGTCCTCGCGCCTGAAAGTTGCCCTTCTATCATTGACCCGGACGCTATCTACGGTCAATTCGTAAAGGTCTAGATTGAAGGTGGCGAGATTGAGCAATGCTACCGCATCGAGGACAGCGGTTGCTGCGATGCTGTTGCTTTCCGGTTTGAAGGCCAAGTCGATGCTGTAATGCCGCACGTCGTAGCCGCCGTTGCCAAGCCGCGGATAAAGCCGGTCGCCCAAACCGTCGGCGCCCGGCTGCTGCGCGGATACAGTAGCGGGTGCAGCAAATATCAAGAGCGCGAGTCCAAGCACAGATAATAGATACAGTTTGAACGTCGTTATGCGAATCGAGGCCATGACGTATTCTCAAATAGTCCGACCGTCATCATGGAATCGGCAGCGCGACACGGTTTGAACGGAAGGATTAGACTAATGCGCTTGGTAGAATTATACGAATCAAAATAAAGATTTCAATGTCAACCATCTGATTTGCAGAGCCTAAGCGGCGTTTCTTGTGGTCGGACAGAACGGGCTATTAGAACTTGCATTGCGCATCCCAACCATAAGTCTTTGCGACCGCGTCAATGGCTTGAACAGCGTTACAGCCGCTGGGCGCGCGTCCGACGAAAGAATCTGCCGCGTTCACAAACAAGAACTACCCCTCTTCCGTGTAGGCAAAGAGTTGTGTCAAAAACGGATCATTCGCCTCCGTACATGGCGAAGGCGCGATAGTCAATGACTTGGTAAATCTCATAAAGCAGTGTCAGCAGCATCACTGAATAGACCACGGTTGTAGCCCTGGGCCTCCACCGCAAGATCGATATACGGCTGGAATCTAACGCGTCTGAATGCGCCAGTATTCCCAGGGTCCACAAAAAAGGAATCATCAATGAAAGTATCGTTCTCGGCCCATTGCCTGTCAGGGGCACATACCAGGCAAAGGAGAGCGCGTATATCACGTGAAAAAGCGCTACAAATGAAATAGTATGGAAATTCTGGCTGGCACGGCGCAAATGCCCGCGGGCCGCGATCAGCGCAAGGCTGCATGTGATGATGATGAGGTTAAGACCAACCTGGCTGCAATAACCGAACCTGTGCTTGCTCCTGTGGAGATTGCATCCAAAGTTTATCAATCGCAGGGCGCCGCTGCGGAAACGATCGATGATCTGTTCGGTCGAGTGTTCACGGAGGTACTTGCCCAAGCTCGGGATCTCTTCATCAGGCAAGTCGGGCCAGCCTCTGCGGTCGCCTGCGGCTCTCGTGCCCGCCTTGGCTTCTTCCCAAGAGTCATACCAGACATAGAATGTTGTGTTGACATTGTAAAAATGGCTGCCATAACGTTCCTTGCTCTCCTGGAGATAAGGAAAGAGCAATAGCAGGAAGATCAACACTGTTGAAAGCGCCTGCAAGCACAGCATGCCGGCCGCTCGCCCGCCGGACTTGCCACGTACCACCCTGGAAATGACCATTAGTGCGAAGCTGGATAAATACATTAACAAGGCGGGCATGGCGCTAGCCTTAGTAAGATGCGCCAACGCAAACAAAGCGCCAACCCCTAGCGATTTTAACCATGTTGGCGCGGACAGAGATTCTACGGACAAGATAAATGCCAGGCCAAAGAGCGTATAGAAGAGGATTTCCGCTTGGAAATATGGCGCCTTGAAAGCGAATACCAGAAAAGCAATTACCAAGATGGCATAAAGGGCGAATAACTTTGAGAACTTGAAGGAGAATGCAAGCGACAATACCATCAGACAAAGGATGGATAGCCCTACATTGAGCATTTTTCCTTGCTCAAAAAACGCTTCTTCTTCCAGATCTGGCGAGTAAAACAATGCCTGAAGGAATGGAAAGAGGGGCATTCTATTTCGGCCACCGGTGTAGCTGAAGTTGGTCTGGTACGCTCGAACGGAGAAACTCATATAGGCGCCCTGATCGTTTTTCTGTAGATCGTCGTTGACGCCGTTTTGCGTATTCGCCACATGCAAATAGAAGGGAAGGAGAAGCGCAGCAAGAGCAACCGCTATTAGCGCTCTGCCACAGCGAACCACAAGTCGACCTTTCGCGATCCGGTCTCGTACGCCTGCAAACAATAGAGTCACTTCTGCTCCTGCGACTGGATATTTCCGATCAAGATACAACAGGCGCAGTGTAAGCGCAACAGGACGCAAATTGAATCCTGCGACAATATGAGGCGACCAATACGCAACTGCGCGCGAAAACGTATAGCCGCTCGGCGGCAGCGAAAATGTCCCCCGCGCTCACGCAGAAACCTAAGGCGTCTCGTCGCACGAGCGACGCGGATTACGTAAGAGGGATTGGGCTTGACGCGCCAATAATCTGAAACGCGCCCGTTCGATACAGCGTGTAGGCTAATCATATCCGCTATGCTACACTTAGTGATACGATTGCTAAGAACATATGGAGAAGCATCATTTGCCCTCATTAGACTTCGCTCATCATATCGTAGACTTGATCGAAGACCGCAAGGCCGAGGACATACTGCTGCTCGACTTGCGACCCGACAATATCATCGCCGACTTTTTCATCATTTGCACCGGCGACAATGACAGACATTTGCGCGCGCTGACAGAGACGGTGCGCCAGGATGTAAAAGACAGCTACGAGCAGATTCCGTTCACCAACGAAGGTACTACGGAAAACGGCTGGGTAGTGATGGACTATGGCGATGTCGTGGTCCACTTCTTCTCCTCTGAAAAGCGCGAATACTATGCGCTCGAAGAGCTTTGGGACGCCGCTTCAAAAGTGATGCTTCGTATTCAGTAAACCCCCGCGCGGATTCGCGTTCAACTGCTAATTCGGGATTGGAGAAAACTTATGGACGCGCTTTATGCCGATGTCATCAGTCGCCTGGACACGATGCACGCGGACTACTTCGCCTTCCTCGATGATTTGTCGAGCGAGCAACTGGATTGGTCGCCGGGCCCCGCGATGAACTCCCTCTGCGTACTGGCGGTCCATGTGACCGCGGCGGAACGCTTTTGGATCGGCATCGCCATTGACGATGTGATCGAGCGCGATCGTCCCGCCGAATTCTTGGCAAGGGGCCACTCGCTGGACGAGTTGCAGGCGCGCTTTACCGCCAATATCAACTTCTACCGAACTGCCTTCGCCTCACAGTCAGTCGGGCAATTGAGTGAAGAAGTCTCCTTCGAGTTCCTGGATCGCAGGATCAACTGCAGGCGCGGATGGGCGCTTTTGCGTGCCCTGGATCATACGGCCGAGCACCTGGGGCACGCCGGCATGACGCGTCAACTGCTGGATCGGCGCTAGCTCAGTCATGGTCCGGTTCGACGTCCGCAGGTGCGTTTTCGGCGAAGCGCTTGAAGGCTTCCATGCTGCTGCGCGTTTGCTCGCGAAATTTGCTGCCGGGGATGAACAGGGACATGATGCGCATGAAACTGCGAAACTGGAATTCGGAATCGAGCACCCAGCGCGTCCGCTCGCCCTCGTCATAGAAGTAATTGCGCACGATATTGTGCACGCCGGAGGCGTCGTATGTGCCGGAGAATTCGTCCGGGAGATTTCGTTCGATAATCGTTTCGATCATCTCCATGCGGCGTCTGCCCATATCGTAGAGCAGGCGCGTTTTGGCGCCTGGCCGGCCCGGATCACCGCTGATATGCTCGAAGCTGACCAGCCCTTCCTGCCACTTCTTCAGGTTCTCAAAGCTATCGAATAGTTCAATGACGCGTTCGCGCGGCAAATTGATAAAGACTTCAGTTTTGTAGCGCATGATTTGATTCCCTCGTTAGCCTCGGTAGCGGGATTTTAACCGACTTTGCGCCAATTGCGCCAGCAACACTGGGCGATACAGCCGCTCGGCGCCAAACCGGCGACAAGACCTCCCGCGCTCACAGAAAATAATTAACCTTCTCGTCGTATGAGCGACGTGGTTTACAAAAAATGCGATAATATCGATAGAAGCCTTCATTATACGCGGACTGCGGAAGCAAGAGGCGCAGCGCATGCAGACAGTTATGGTGTACAACGAGAAGGGTGGCGTGGGCAAGACCACCCTTACCGCGCAGATCGGCGCGGGATTGGCAATCTTGGGATATAAAGTGCTGATGATCGACGCCGATCCCCAGGCGCATCTTACGGTCGCGCTGAAACAAAATAAACGTCCCCATTTCTACAATCTGTTGGTCCGCGATGACATTGACGGCGGCGCCTGGAACCAATGCTTGAGACAAATTGATCCGGCCCTTTTTCAGTTCCCCCATCTTGTAGCCAAAGGCGCGCTCTACCTGGCGCCCGGCAATGCGGAGACGGCCGGCATCGTGGGCAATATCGCGGATTCATTCGCTCTCTACAACAAACTGGAAGAGGTCGAGGATGAATTCGACATCGTTTTCATTGATACGGCGCCGACTCGTTCGACCTTGCACGCCATGTTATATCTTGCCAGCGACAGCATCATCATCCCCACACAGTTGGAAGCGATGAGCTTTGACGGCATCAAGCAGACCATGCAGAGCTTGCAGCGCTTTAGCAAGCAGCGGCGGGCTATGGGCTTATCCGGAATCGAGTTGATCGCCTTGATCCCGAATATGTTTCGGAAATCAACCTCGCTGCACAAGGAGAACCTGCGGCTCTTGCAGAAGCCCTTCGCCAAAGTGATAACCGAGGCGATACCTTTGACGATCCTGTGGGGCGAGCTGACGCAGAGCGATTCCGCCAGCATCTACGCCTATCATCCCAAGTCTCGGATCGCGCAGATCACCTGGCAGATCGTGAAGTGCATTGCGGAAAGGGTAGACAATCATGAGTGATGCGGCCCGCAAACGCGGCGTCAAGTATGACGAGAACCTGTTTGATGTTGGTGCCGCGGCCAGCGAGGGCTTCGGCCACGATATGGGTTTTTCCCCGGTGGACATACAAACCAAGGAGATCTTGCGCGCCAAGCCAATCGATATCTTCAGCATCAAGCCCAATCCCATGCAGCCGCGTCGCGTGGTTCCCTCGCAGTACCGCGCGGGACCGGTCCTTGAGCAGATCAAGCGCTGGCTGGCGGAGGTCAAGCGCGGGACCGGGCGCGCCCTTCCGCTGATGGACGTCATTAAAGGCGAGGTCGAACTCCGGACGACGGAGAGCGAGGTGGACTTCAGCGCCGCTGCCGAAGAATTGCCATTGCTGCGGTTGGCTGACTTGGCAGCGAGCATCCGCCGGGACGGATTGACCAATCCGATCACGGTAGTGAAATCGGGCGACGACTTCTTGATCGAGACCGGCGAGCGTCGTTGGGTGGCCTACCATCTGTTGAACGCGATCGTCGACGGCGACGCCTACGCGGCGATACCGTCGCGGCGCATGGCGGAGCTCAACTTGTGGCGGCAAGCCAGCGAGAATACCGCGCGGGACGCGCTCAACGCGATCGCCCGCGCCCGGCAGATCGCGCTGCTGCTGATGGATCTGCACGGCTGGGACAAATTCGCGCCGATCGAGTCCTTTGGGCATGAGCAAGATTTCTACGCGCAAGTGGCGGATGCCGATAGCTGGCG
>JAPOOU010000137.1 GCA_026713245.1 Chloroflexota bacterium | reverse complement strand
TTTTATTATAAAGTTGGTGATAGGATCACGGGTGAAAGCATTTTGGTGAAAACTAATAATACTCTCCCCCCCCCCCCCCCGTAATATATTATAATAATATATCGTTAATTGATTTCAGCTTCAACCAATTCGCAAGATTCATCATTCTGACGCTGGTCATCCTGCTGCCTTCAGTCGCCCCGGCATCGGCGCAGAACACAACCCCGCCCGCCGACCCCGACTGTGGCTTGCCGAAAGGCTTGTCGGGGCAGCGCCGAATCTACAGCGATGTCACCTATACGCTCAATGCCGATTGTCAGCAGAGTTGGCGGCTGGTATGCGGTACATCCACACAAGGCGCTCAAAAGATTACCATAACGGTCAACGGCGGCGGAAACACCATATCCGCCTTCCAAGACTCGTCAGGATACCTGGATGTCTTCTCGCTGACGGGCAATTGCGCGCTCTCGCTTAACAATGTGACGATAAATGGAGGCGGCTATCAAGGCAGAGCGGCCATACAGCTGACGAACTCGGATTATGCCTCGAGTTTCAGCAATGTGACCTTCACTAACACATATTACAGCGCCTTATCATTTGACGACCAGCGGGAGAATAATTCGCCGGGCACGACGCATACGCTGAGCAATGTGCTGATCAAAGACACAAGCGGCAGCTATGTCGTCGCCCGGCACGGCGTGCCCTCGGGCATTCAAGCCATCGGCACGGTGAACCTGAACATCAACAATCTAACGCTGCGCAATGTCCGCGGCGGCAACTCGGCCATCGGCGCCAACGACACTTTCATCGTCGGCAGAACAGTCTCGCTCGGCACGATTACCTTGACGGGCTGTCTCACGATCGACGGGGTTTTTCCGCGCGTCATTTACGGAAACTTCGTCAAAACCAGCACGGGAGCGTGCAGCGGGCCCGTCGGCAATGGCGGCTCATCCGCCATTCAGTACCCGCAAGCGCCGGTCTCGTCTTGCGGCCTGCCATTGAGCGGTTTCATTTATGGGAAGCATGTCTACAACCTGAAGAGCGACTGCGCCATGAGCGGCACGCTATACATCCCTTACGAGTCGGATGTCGTCATCAACGGCAACAGAAATGCGATAGTCGGGGGAACAATCGCAGTCGCAGGCGATTTTAGCCTGAAGAACGCGGTGATGAGCGGGGCAACAGGTTCCCCGGTGGTCTCCTACCTTGACAAGAGGATGTCCATCGCCAACGCCATCTTCCACGATAATATGGGACCCTTGCATATCCAGGACAGCATCTTCACCCTGGAAAAGGCGCTCATTGAAAACCACAGTGTCATGTCCGAAGCGAGCCCAAGCGCGGTCTTGGTCAGCAAGTTGGCTCAGGTCACCATCCGCGACAGCGTCTTCCGCGGCAATACCGGCGGCCAGGGGGCGATAAACGGGGGCGCGAAGTCATTTTCGCACGGTAATTCCGCCTCGACGCTGGCCGGCTGCATCACCTTCGAGAACAACAGTCCGGTCGATATCTTCGATCCCAACAGCCTCTTGACCGACAACCGGACTGGACCCTGCCCGCCCGGCATGACCTTCCTCGGGAAGCCCAGCCGGGTCCCGAACAAAGACGAATCGGACGAATCGGACGAATCACCGGTCTATATCACGTTGCGGCCATCCGGGGGTTGCGACATGAAGGCAGGCGCCATAGCCATGGGTTCGGTCGCTTGCGTCTTCCGCCATGACATTCAGCTCGCCGTTTATGGCATCGACGAGCGGTCGCGAGGATTCTTCATGGTAGCGGCGACGCAGCCGCAGATCGATGCGGCTGGCGCTGGCATGGTCGCTGCCTCGTCCGATGACCGCGCCGCTATTTTCGCGACGGCGGATGACAATGTCATGGTCTCGGTCGGTCCCGATCACGAAAGCAAGGTATTGCATGTCGTGCTTGAGGGCGGGGTACACGGCAGGGTCATCAGTTTTACCACCACTTATGGTCCGTCGCCGGGCAAAGTTATTGCGGCTGCCGCCCATTCTGGGGCGCGGGCATTGCAAGACTGCATGGTGACCACGCGCAATATTCTCAACTTCCGCGACGCGCCGGCTGGCGCGGTCATGGGAATGCTGCCTTACAATGTTACGTTGACGGTAATCGAACGGAGGGCTGGCTGGTACAAGGTCGATTATCATGGCAAGGGGGGTTGGCTGAGCGCTGATTACGTGACACCGTGGGGTAGCTGCGGCTAACGCGGACAACACGGGCTTTGGCGGCAAACGACAATTCGCCTGCGACAGACCTATGCGCATCTATCGCACTGCCAATCTCGCGTGATATGATGCTACAATTGTCTCCAGTTTCAGCCGAGCGATCTGTCAGCGAGTCAGGCATCCATGCGCATTCTGGTCATCTCCGATATTCATGCCAATTACACCGCTTTTGAAACGGTGCTGGATCATTGCCAAGGCGAGTGGGATTTCGTCTGGTGCCTGGGCGACGTGGTCGGCTATGGGCCGGATCCCAACGAATGCGTCGACCGGCTGCGAACCCTGCCGCAGCTTTGCCTGGCCGGCAATCACGATTGGGCCGCGCTGGAACGCCTGGACGTGCGAACTTTCAATCCCGACGCTCGCCGCGCGGTGCAATGGACGCAAGAAACCCTGACCGACGAAAACACGCGCTGGCTGGAAGCGCTGCCGGTGACATTTGTCATCGGCGAATATACCTTGGTGCACGCCAGCCCGCGCGAGCCGATCTGGGAATATATTCTGGAACCGATGATCGCCGCCTTAAACTTCCCGCATTTCGAAACGCCGTATTGCTTTGTAGGTCATACGCATCAGCCGGTGATCTATACGATGGAATTGGAAGACGGCAATGCCGAATCCGCCGCGCCGAGCTATAACGAACCCTACGCTCTCAACGGTCGGCGACAGATTATCAATCCCGGCAGCATCGGGCAGCCGCGCGATCAAAACCCGGCAGCCGCCTATGGCATTCTCGATATGACCGACGGCATCTTCGAGCATCGGCGCGTCGACTACGACATATCCGCGGTACAGCGCCGCATGTATGACCACAACTTGCCCGAACGCCTGATAACGCGCCTTGAGCACGGCTTGTAAGGTATCGATGTCCACCCGCCAATCAGCACGCCAGGGCGCGACCGACGACTTGAGTGACAAGATGCGGTCATACATGGCCGAAATCTATCGCCTGGTCGACCGCCAGCCGGAGAGCGCCGCCTACACCAGCACTTCTCAACTCGCCGATCTGCTCTTTGTCAGTCCGCCCGCGGTAAACCGCATGGTCAACAAACTCGGCGAATTAGGGCTGCTGCACCACGAACGCTATCAGGGTATCGCCATCACGGAAAAAGGCAAAACTGTGGCGCTGAGGCATATCCGCCACCAGCGCATTGCCGAGGCATTCCTGGTCAAAATCATGGATATGAGCTGGCTGCGCGTTTATGACGAAGCGCAGCGCCTGAGCAGGGGGCTCAGCGAGACCGTCACCCAGCGCATGTACCAGATGGCGGGCAAGCCCGCCGTATGCCCGCATGGCGAGCCCATCCCCGATGCCGAGGGCCGCATCCCGCCAGTCGCGGACGAATTCCTCTTTGGCGTGGAGGCCGGCAGCAGCGTCCGCATCAGCCGTTTGATAACACGCGAATTCGACCGCCTACAATACATCGAGGCGCTGGGCCTTGTGCCGGATCAAGTCTGTGAGGTCATCCACGTAGCGCCTTTCAACGGACCCATGCAACTGCGGCTTGATCGCGAATATCGCATCATTGGAGACAGTCTGGCGCGTCTCATCCGCGTGGAGCGATTGGACTGACTGGTCCCTTGCGTCATGCGCGCAAGACTTTCAAAATAGCGGTGATTATCCATAGAAACGCAACTTGGCGGGAACAAGCGTGAAAATCGGCGTATTGGCGCTGCAAGGCGCTTTCATCGAGCATGTCAAAATGCTGCGTCAACTGGATGTTGAGGCGGTCGAAGTGCGGCTGCCCCAACAACTTGAGGGCTTGGACGGCTTGATCATCCCGGGCGGCGAAAGCACGACCATCGGCAAGCTGGCCACAAGTTACGGCCTGGTTAAACCCCTGCGTGAATTTGCCCTCAGCAATCCAACCTGGGGTACCTGCGCCGGTATGATTTTCCTGGCCAAAGATATCGGCATCGAAGAACAGCCTATCCTGGCTGCCATGGATATTCAGGTCAATCGCAACGCCTTCGGCCGTCAAGTCGACAGCTTCGAGACCGACTTGAAAATACAGGGCCTGGGTGAGGAGCGCTTCCATGCCGTCTTCATCCGCGCGCCCATCGTCGTCGCGGTGGAGCCGCACGTAAATGTGCTTTCACGCCTGAATGACGGCCGTATTGTCGCGGTGCGACAAGACCACTTGCTGGCGACCTCGTTTCACCCGGAACTAACCAACGATTTGCGGCTACATTCATACTTTTGCGCTATAGTGAAAGAGGGTTACAATTGACGCTGGCACAGCGAACAAGCAACCCTGTTGTCTTGACGTTAACGGCGTCAATGCCAGCCGCTCGGCGGGTAACCGGCGGAAAGTACCGCCGCGCTCGCCGAATATAACAAGCCTTCTCGTCGCATGAGCGGCGCGGACTATTACCAGCGGCTTTTGAACCAAGTGGAGGCGCCACCATGTCAGCCGGTCGCGACGTTCGCCAAAAAACTGAAACACCAGACAAGCCCGGGGATGAGGATTCCATCGCGTCTACGCTATTGGACTTGATGATGGGGGATGCGCTGGCCAATCTGAATGATATTGAAGAGCCTTCCGCCGTCGAACTGGCCGCTCTGGACGAAATGGAAGCGGAAGACGAGCCCGTGGAACTGCCCGAGGCGATACAGCCCCCGCTTTCGATGCTGAATACCCTGGAAGAACCGGAAATGGTCTCCCTGGAAGGCCTCGACGATGCCGACGAAAGCGAGACGGCCGAAGAAGACTTACTGGAAGAGGACGATCTCCTGGACAACCTGCTGGACAACTTTGCTGATCTCGACCTGGACGACGACGAGCTCGAAGACGAGGGCTACGACCTGGACGATGACGATATCGATCATTATCAGGATCTCTATGGCGAGGACGGCGATATCATACCCTCTTTCCGCGAGGGCGAAACCGATGACGAGGACGAAGGCGACATCGCCTATTACGATGACCTGCGCTGATCGCGGGCTAGGCTGATGGACGGCGTCATCCTGGCCGGGGGCAAAGGCAAGCGCATGCGCCCCCTCACCCTCGACAGACCAAAACCGCTGCTGGAGTTGCAGGGACAGCCGATCCTGGCTTGGTCCCTGTTGAGCTTGCAGAACATCGTCGATCATGTGCTGATCGTGGTCAGCTACCTGAAGGAGCAGATCGAACGCTTCATGGCGGACCAGGACCTGATCCCGACATACACCCTGGTCGAACAGCTGCCCGAGCCTATGGGCACCGGGCACGCGCTTCAATCTTGCCAAAAGCGCCTGCGCAGCGACAGCTTTCTCGTCATCAACGGCGATGACCTCTATAGCCGCGAGGCGCTGGGACAGCTGGCGAGCCAGGAATTCGGCATTTTGTCCACGATGCGGGACGATTATGACAAGTACGGCGTGATCGTCCACGACGAGGCCGGGCGCTTCCTGCGCATTGACGAGAAACCGCCGCGCAGCCGCTATCCTGCGCCGTCCCCCTGCAACATAGGCGCTTACAAGTTCAAGACTTGGATCTTCGATTATGACTTGCCGCTCTCGGAACGAGGCGAATACGAAATCAGCGATTACGTCGGTCTGGCGGCGCGAGACCACGCTGTCAACGTGGTCGATTCTCCGTTTTGGCTGCCGATTGGCGATCCCGCAGCGCTGGAAGCGGCGCAACAGGTCGATATCAAGCGCTGGATTGCGTCGCCGTTGGGATAATCGCCCGGCCTTTTATCTCCCTTAAGGTTCGAATCGCGCGATCGGTCACGCCGGTCTGGGAAGGCGAGCATACTTATGCCACAATAGGTTGTACCATTTTTCACAATGTCGAGGGATTGCCCGCAGCCATGATTCACATCACCTTCAGCGCGGACCAGGAGCAACTTGCCCGGCAGATCCGCGACGACTTGACCGGCGCATTTGAGACGGCGCCGCCGCTGCTGATCGTATTGGTCTCGGCGGCATCCAATCGGGATCCTGTCGTCGCCGCGGAAATCGCCCGCGCGCGCCAAAGCGGCTTACAGCTACTGCCGATTTTGCTGGAAAACGTAGCGCTGCCGGTATCATTAGAATACGAAAAACCGCTCAACTTCGCCGCCGGTTACCGGCGCGCGAGTCTGCTGCGCCGCCTCTCGCAATTGTCAATGACAAGCAGGGAAGTCCGTCAAGCGAATCGGCGCGCGCTGTTGGTGATCGGCGCCATCGCCGCTGTGATGTTCGGCTTGGCGATTATGGGCATGTTATCCGGGCTGGTGGCATTTCCCGTAGCGGAATACAACGAAGAAGCTACGTTTCAGTCGCTGTGGATCGACGGCTTGATTCGCGAGACGCTGGAATACGCGCAGCCGCGGAGCACTGATGACGCGCTCAACTTCGCGGCGACGCTGGAGGCGGCGCCAACGCGACTGTATTATTACGCGCGCGGGACCGCGACCGCGCTGCCGCGAACACTGGGGGCATAATGCCGCGCGCGGATGTACTGATCATCGGTGCGGGACCCGCCGGCATCAACGCCGCCTACGCCCTGGAGCGAGCCGGCATCGAGTACCGCATCATTGAACGCACCTACAAATTGGCGCCTACCTGGAGTAGCCTCTATCCCTCCCTGCGCTTGAATACATCGCGCTTCTACAGCCATTTGCCCGGGCGCAAGTTTCCCTGGCACTGGGGTATCTTCCCCACCGCCGAGCAGTACCATCAGCATCTGGTTAGTTGGGTGGCGGACCAGAACTATGACATCGAATACGGTATCGAGGTTGACCGCGTTGCCCCGCGCGACGATGGCTTGTGGCAGGTCGAGAGCAGCGAAGGCAACGATTGCTACCGCGCGGTGATTCCGGCGACGGGCGTATTCGATAATCCGATCCTTCCCGAGATCGACGGCATGGCGGGCTTCAACGGCGAGATCTTGCACTCGCGCGATTTTCGTCATCCCGATCAAGTGCGCGGCAAGCGGGCCATGGTGGTGGGCAACGGTCCCAGCGGCACCGATATCGCCGTGGCCGCCGGCCCGGAAGCGGCCGGGGGATCTGTCTATCTGGCGATCCGTACCGGCGTCGATCTGCGCCCGCGTTACCCCTACGGCGTACCGCGCCATGCCTGGATGATGCTGGGCGAATACCTGCCAGAGCCGCTCTGCGTCTGGCTGCAAACTACGACTGGCGCGATCAAGTACAATCTCGAGGACTTCGGCGTCTGGGAATCGCCGCCCAATACCGGCAGCGCCGTCGGCTATCGTGGTCCGGAACTGCTCAACGCGCTGCGCGAAGGCCAGGTCCAACCGGTGCGGCATCCGATTCGCTTCGATGCCAGGGGCGCGATGTTGGCGGATGGGCGCTATCTCGAACTCGACACCGTAATTATGGCCACCGGCTTCTTCCCGGCGCTGCATCAATACCTCGATATCGAAATGCAATTCAGCCGCGAGACCTATTATCCGGAAACGGGATGCGACTGGGATATCGGACCAAACGGCGTCCGCGGCTGGCCCCTGCGCGATGTCAGCGAGCATCCCAACGGGCGACAGATCGTCGGCTATCCTGGCCTCTACCTGGTGGGCGTGTTTTACAAGGGGCGCGGCGCCTTTTATAACATGGGCGTGGAAGCGGCCATCGCTGCCGAACAGATCAAGGCGCATCTCTCGCAGCGGCTCTATTCAGCGGTCGCCGTGTGAGTCGCTCGGCGCGCAACCGGCGGAAAGCATCCGAGAATGTCGCGCTCACGCACGATAAGCATCTCGTTCCGCTCGTGTGTATGGTGGTTAATCAAATAATAATCTCATGCGCCGCGCATTTTTCATCCTGACAATCATATTGAGCCTGATCTTCGGCGCTTTGACCGCGTTGCGCTTTTTGCTGGCCGCGCTTTTCCCCTCGGCGATGGTCGCCTATATGTCGCTTCCCGATGGCTTGCCCGAGATCATCGTGCACGATCTGGGTCACAATCTAAAACTGCGCCTCGATCACTACGACTATGTCGAGCCGGCGATTTCGCCCGACGGCAGGCGCCTGGCCCTGACGCAATTGCTGTCCTATGGCAGCGATATCATGGTCTACGATATCGCCAGCGCGGGTTCTCGCCGGCTGACGGGGTCGAATGCCATCGCCGAATCGCCCGCCTGGTCTCCCGATGGCGAGTGGATCGCCTTCCACAGCAACCGGGAGGGCGACAGCAACATTTATGTTATCCGCCCGGACGGCAGCGACTTGCGCCGCATCACAGCCTCGGAAGCCAGCGAAAGACAGCCGGCCTGGTCGCCGGACGGGGAGTCAATCGCTTTCGCCTCCAACCGCGACGATGGCTGGGATATCTATACTTACCATCTGCGCAGCGCATTCCTGACACAGTTGACGACGCACCCCAACCCCGATAACTCGCCGGATTGGTCGCCCGATGGGAAAACCATCGTCTTCGCCTCGCGGCGCGATGGCGCTTCGGCAATTTATCTGTATTCGCTGGAGACGGGGCAGGTGACGCCGCTGGTGGTGGAATTTCGCTACGACAGCCTGCCCAAGTGGACGCCCGATGGACACGCCGTGACTTTCGCGCGCTCGGTGGACGGCGTTTCGCGTATCATGCATGTTGATGTGGAGACGGGTGAATTGACGCGGCTGCAACTGGGCGAGCCGGATGCCGATTCGCTCAGTTGGTGGCGGCGATAGAGATGACTCCCAGGGCGCAGCCAGCCCTGCGCAGCCACCCTTATGGCCGCTCCTTGACTAGGTACGATCGATGCGATCATCACGGTAGGTTCGCAGCGTTCGGCGGCGTCAGTCTATTCGCGCTTTGAGCGCGCGAATGACGGCGGATCGGTATGGCGGATTTCTGTTATGTGGATCCAGTCCTCGGAATGCTCCTCGACCAGATAGATGCCCGGTATCGATATGATACCGAAGACCAGCCGCGCGATCGTCGTGCCGATGAAGGCCTCCAGCATGCCCTCGGTCGACATCGTGCCAGCAAAGGCCAAGATCAAAAAGAGAATCCGATCGAGCGGGATGCCGATGGCGTTGCTGACGAGAACGCGGCCCCACTGATGATCTTGGCCGAAGCGCTCGACCCAGCGCGTATAAACTTCGGTGTCGACCAACTGCGACAATACCGACGCCAGGACCGCCGCCGCGAGAAAGCGCCATTCCGGTGTCAGCAACTGACCCAGAGTGATGCGCTCCGCTTCAGTCATCTCCGGCGACAAATTGGAAATGATGGTGAAAAAGGCTTGCGCCACCAGGTAAATGGCGGCGGCGGCGATTATGAGCGTTCGCGCCACGTAGGGACCGGCAAGCTTGTGCGCCATATCGCGCAAGGTGAATGTCAGAGGATAAGCGATGGAAAAGGCGCTGACGCTCAATCCGAATAGCGTCAGGTTACGCAGATTGGAAATATCGGCGACCATCTGCGCGGCGACATAGGCGACACTGACTAGTATTAGAATATGCAGATTTCGAATGGACATGCTACCTCCTGGATTCCCCTACACCCATTATGTTACAGCATATTCCCAATTATGCGAGCGGAATCGAAAATATCGCGGCCACAGACAGCCTGCGCCTTCACAGGAAAAAGATGAAGGCATCAGCCTTAATAGGTATTGATCGGAATCACGGAGATGTCTCCGGGTCCCGGCGATCTGTCTTCTTGAAGCGTCTTTCGCCTTCCAGCAGCGCTTGCTTGCGCTCTGTGCCCCAGCGATAGCCGCCCAGGCTCTTATCCTTGCGAATGATGCGGTGACAAGGGATGACCAGCGCCACCGGATTGCCGGCGCAGGCATTGGCAACCGCGCGACTTGCGCTGGGTTGACCGATGGCGGCGGCAACCTCGCTATACGTGCGGGTTTCACCGACCGGGATCGCTTGCAGCTGTCGCCAGACTTTCAATTGAAAGGCGGTCGCGCGCAGGTCGAGCGGCAGATCAAGATGTGGTTGCCAGCCTTCGAGATAGGCGATGATCTTTTCCACCCAGTAACCGACGCCTTCGTCATCGCGAATTCGCTCGGCGCGCTCGAACTCACTGGCCAGGTCGGCCACCAGTTCCTCGGATTGATCGCCCAGGCTGAGCTTGCAGATGCCGCGCTCAGTCACGGCAACCAGCAACTGACCCAAGGGGCATGGCACCACGCTGAAGAAAATGGTCATGCCCTGCCCGCGCTTGCGGTATGCGGAAGGCGCCATACCTAGTTTTTCGTCGCTGTTTTCATAGAGCCGGCTGGAAGAACTGTATCCGACCGAGAAAATGGCATCGGTAATGCTGTCGCCCGCTTGTAGGCGCGTTTTGAAATCTTCCAGCCGCAGGCTGGCGGCAAACTCGCGGGGCGATACACCGGTAGCCGCTTTGAATAGGCGTTGCAGATGATAGGGGCTAATGTGGAACTCTCGGCCCAAATCCTGCAGTCGCGGGGATTGAGGATGAGCCTCTTGCAAATACGCGCAGATCCGCGCCACCAAGTCCGGATCATTTGCCATGTCTCGCTCGCGTTTCATCTTCGTGTCCCCCTGCTCGGCGTTGATGGACACATTATAGTCGAGATGAAGCGGCAAAACACTCTGATTCTTGCGCAAAGCCTCAGATAGCGCGCAAGCCGTCGCTACGCGGCGTTGCGCCAAGCGTCGTCAGGTTTGCCTGGCGTGATAGTCTGTCGAGGTCCGGGATCTGTCAGAGCGGAATTTCGGTAGAGTCGACGAATTTGACGGCCTTTGCCGGGTCGACAACCCCCTCGACAATATGATCGCGCAATTTCATGTATTCGGGATTCACGCCATAAACATAGACGTGACCTTGTCGAGGATGCGGCGTACGGTGAATGGCGGAAAAGTGTCGCAAGATTCCCTTAGGCGGTTGAATGGTCTCGCTCATATCCAACAAGATCGGCACACGATAATCCGCGGACTTGATCATACGGTACCATTTTTTGCGCGCTTCAATGAAGTCTTCCAAGGTCCATGGATCATCGAAGCGAGTCTCTATGCAAGTCCGTTTTTGGTCTTTCCAGCGCACAGTAATTGCCATGACTGATCTCACCAATCGGGCATTCGCCGCTTAAGCAGTTTCCGCGACGGCCATACATTATGCAAAATATGATATACTGTAGCGCATAAGTCCCAATCTGCACAAGTATTGCTTCAGTTTCTCTACTTCTACTCATATAGTCGCTGACAAATATCGAGACCGGCGAGACGCCATTGGCAGCGTCCGCGGTTATCGGCCGCAGCCGGGGCTGACGGGTCTGGCTAGCAAGACTGTCTCGGTAGCAAAGCACGCAAGCGTATGCGGTTTGCCAAGGTCAGTTGGTGTTTACAGGGCGCCCCAGGGTTGAATGAAGTCTTCCCGCTCGACGCCCAAGGCGTCGGCAACGCGGTTGATGTAGTTGAAATAAGCGACTATTTGCGTGGCATCGTGAATGGCGACATCGTCCAAACCGGCATGGCGAAGGGCTTTGATGTCCGCCGCTGTCATCTCAGTTGGATGCGACGTCAGTTTTTCCGCGTAGACGCATAGCGCGCTATCGATGGCGTTCAGGCGCGCCGTGCGCCAATCGCGCGCGATCGCATGTACAAAGGCCTCCGCTTCAGCGTGGCTTTCGAATCCCTGGACCTCGGCACGGAGGTCGTGCGCGTGCGACTGAATTCAGTAGTCGCAGTGGTTGGCCGCGCTGACGACCACCGCCAGCATCTCGCGCTGTTGCCGCGACAGGGGCGATTCGGCGAACATGGTCGCGCCGTACATCTCCATCGAGGCTTTCATGACGCGCCCGTTCAGCGACATGATAGCCACGATATTCCAGACGCGGCCGGCGCGGGCGACCGCTTTTTCCAGTTCGCGTTTGAGCAGGCCGGTGGCGCGGTCGAGGGTGATTTGTTTGATGTAGGGCATGGGCTCGCCTCGCTAGATCAGGTCGGGCGGTTGGATGTCACAAGCCGCATTATATCAAGTCATGAGCTCGAACAAAAAAGAGCGGGTTGACTCACCCGCCCTCGAATCCGTCTTGCTTGGACCGGTCTATTTCCTCAAGCGGGGATCCAGCGCGTCGCGCAGGCCGTCGCCGATGAAGTTCACGCAGAGCACCGTCATCGAGATCAACATGCCGGGCCAGAAAACCAGCGTCCAGGTGATGGTCAGGTAATCTTTGCCATCGAAGAGTAGGCGGCCCCAGGTGGGGAAATCGGGCGGGAAGCCCAGACCGAGGAAGGACAGCGCCGATTCGGTGATGATGGCGCGGGCGATGCTGAATGTGGCCGCCACGATGACCGGGCTCATCACGTTGGGCAAGATATGCCAGCGCAAGATACGCCCGTCTTGCGAGCCAAGGGCGTCGGCGGCGGTGATGAATTCCCGCGATTTCACGGTCAGCACCTCGCCGCGCACCAGCCGCGCCGTGGGCATCCACTGCAAGCCGCCGATGACCGAAACCATTAGCAGGAAGACGCCTCCCTCGACGCCAAATGAGGCTTTCAAAGGCTCACGGAAGAGCATCATCAAAACCAGCAGCAGAGGCAATTGCGGCAAAGCGATGAAGATATCCGTCAAGCGCATCAATGGGTTGTCGAGGCGCCTGAAATATCCCGCCGATAAACCGACGACCGTGCCGATAGTGATCGACACCAGCATGGCGGAAATGCCGATCATCAGAGAGACGCGTCCGCCTTGCAGGGCGCGCGCCAGCGTATCGCGGCCCAGGCTGTCCGTGCCCCAGGGATGTTCCGGAGACGACAGTTGATATGCGGCGACGATGTCAATGTATTCCGGGTCCAGCGTCCAAAAGAGCGGGCCGATCACCACGCCGATGATGATGACGGACAGGATGCCGATCGCGATCATCGCCAGGCGGTGACGGCGGAATTGGCGCCAGGCGTCGCCGGCGAAGGTCCGCGCTTGCAACTCGGTGTCTTCTATGTTCTTGGGTTTCGCCTTTGCCATTGCTGTCATGGTTTCAGCCAATCAATATGATCTACGAATAAGTCACGCGGGGGTCGAGAATCCCGTACAAGACGTCTGCAACAATGTTGAAAAGGACCACCAGAACCGCGAAGATGAAGGTCACGGTTTGCACTGTGGGCAGATCGCCGCCTTGAATGGCGATGATCAAATACTGGCCGATACCGTTGACGCGGAAAATCTGCTCAGTAATTAGCGCGCCGGCAAATATGCCCGGGATGCCCAGGGCGATCAAGGTCACGACCGGGATCAAGCTGTTGCGCACGGCATGGCGACTCACGACTACGCGCTCGTTCAAGCCCTTGGAGCGGGCCGTGCGGATGTAGTCTTGTTGCAGGTTCTCCAGGGTCGAGGCGCGCGTGTAACGGCTCATCTGCGCCGTGGTGTACAGCGTTAGCACAGTCACCGGCATGAACATCTGTCGCAACTGCAACTGCAGCGTCTCGATATCCGTCACCACAAGGGTGGTGTCATAGACCGACGGGAACCACTTCAAGTTGACGCTGAAAATGATGATGAACATCAAGCCGGTGAAGAATGTCGGCACAGAAAAGCCCACCATCATCAGGAAGGTGCCGACTTGATCGAAAACGGAATACTGCCGATAGGCGGAAAAAACGCCCACGGGAATCGCGATCAAGACGCCGAGAATATACGATGATCCAACGACCCAAAGCGTCTGTGGCAGGCGTTCGGCGATGATATCGATCACTGGTCCCCGCGTCGCCCAGGAGATGACGCGTGTGCGATCCTCCGAACCCGGCAAGGTAACGCCAAAGGACTTCTCAAACAAGTTCAATGGTTCGGCGATAAAAAACTGATTGAGCCATTTGACGTATTTGACAGCGAAGGGATCGTCGGCGCCGAGCGCCTCGCGGATCTTCGCCCGCACCTCCGGAGGAATTGTCAGGGGCAGATTGCCGGTCGGGTCGCTGGGGGATAATTCCAGAATTGCAAAAATAATGAAACTGATAACGAGTATCGTTGGTACGGCGGTCAAGAGGCGTCGAACAACATATTTTCCCACGATACACTCCCTAGAACTTTAGCAGTTTAACCACGGAAGACACTGTAGGGGCGTTTCGGCGAAACGCCCGCTCGCCGAACTCAACGACGCAAGGGATCCGCTCCCCCGTCGACGTAATAACGATCATCCAACCAGCGCGCCGGATTCAACATAATGTATTCTCGTATGGTTTGCAGGGACTTTTCGTTTCGGATGATATGGTCATAATAGTTGCGCTGCCAGATCGGAAAGTCGCGACATATTGACAGTTCGTGAACACACCTGGAACGCTGCCCTTAAATCGCCCTATGATCGCGCCCAGCGATCCTGCTTGCAGTTTCCCAGACTTCCGATTGACAGATTCGACGGTCGCGGCTAGCTGGTCCGTCCGTTTGCCCTCGCCAACAATCGCAATAATTCCATGCATATGATTAGGCATCACGACAAAGACATCCAAGCTAAGATAAGGACGCAACTCCGCTGTCCTGCGCCATTGCTCGGCTATGATTCTGCCGATGGCGTTTGGAATCATCACCCCATGGTCGATTGCTCCGAACAGTGTTGCGTGACGATGCACACAGACCGTAACAAAATAGATTCCGTTCTGACTATAATCATATCCGCTCAAACGCAATGACTGGCGTGATTGCATACAATCTGCGGGCGTTTCGGCGAAACGCCCCTACAGCGCCTGAAACTAAGCCCCTCCCTCATAAAAGAGGGAAGGGCAATGAATTGGGCAGCGCTACATGCGCGCCCAGTCGGCGACGTTCCAAAGTTCGGCGTCCCAGGCGTTCATCGCGACGCCGCTGACGCTGTTGTGATGCGCCGATACGCTACCGCGGTAAACCAATGGGATCATGACGCCGTTCTGCACCAGCATGTCGTTCATCTGGATCGTAAGCGAGGCTCGTTCTTCTAGCACACCGGTCTGCGCCATCTGATTGAGCAAGGCATCATACTCTTCGCTGTACCAGCGGGACACATTTGAACCCAGCCATCCCGTATCAGGACCGGTGATTTCCGTTGTACGCCAGTTGCCCATATACGTCTCTGGGTCAGTGCCGTTGGAGCCGTTGGTGTACATCTCGATATCGGTGTAGAACTTGGCGTAGGTATCGGGGCTGGCGACATCGCCGCCGAAGAAGACTGCCGCGTCAATATTGCGCAGTTCGGTCTCGATACCGATTTCGCTCCACCATTGCTTGATCAGCGCCTGCGTGCTTTGGCGCACAGCGTTGGTCGAGGTTTGGTAGGAGACCTTCAACGGAATGCCTTCGTATTCGCGGATGCCATCGCCGTCGCTATCCAGGACGCCGGCCTCATCCAGCATGGCATTGGCAGCGTCAACATCTTGCACCAGGCAGTCATCGTTATTCGTGGAAGCGTAGATGGGGGGACCCGGCAACACGTTGCAGATGGCGATTCCACCAGCGCCATAGAGCTGCTCGGCAATCACATTGCGGTCAATTGCCTTCGACATGGCTTGCCATATCGCGGGTACCTGCAAGAAGGGATGCCCGTTTGAGCCGTCCGCCATCCAAACGGAGCGATTTTCACCCAGAGCCGGATCTGGATTGGTATGGTTGATCATGAGGCGTTCGACATTGGTGGCGAAAGCCACAACCACAGTGCCTTCTCCCGCCGCTTCCATGGCGCTCAAAACGACCGGCGAAATCTGCAGGTTCCAGGCGTAGTCGGCTTCACCCGTTTCCAGCACGGCGCGCGCTGCCGATTCAGCATCGCCGCCGCCCTTGAATACCGCGCGGTCAAAATAGGGCTTGCCCTCTTCGCGGTAGTTGGGGTTGCGCGTGTAGGTGACGACATCGTTGGCGCGGAATTCGTCAACGACAAAGGGACCGGTGCCGATCGGCGCAAAATTCTGGTCGCTGCACTCTTGCGAGGCCGCGCCGATGCAATCTTCAAACTGCGCCTTTTGGAGAATCGGCGTGAAGTAACCGACAAAGGGACCGTAGGGGAACGGCTTGGGACCGGTGAAGGTGATCTTCACAGTTTGGTCGTCCAGCGCTTCAAAGCTTTCAACGCCGTCGAATTGATTGAGGACCGAGCAGCCGGTATCTGGATGCGTGCAGTACTCGCCGGTGAAAACAACATCATGCGCCGTCAAGGGCGTACCGTCGGACCAAACGATGCCATCGCTCAACGTCCAGGTGATGGAGGTCAAGTCTTCCGAGACGCCGCCGTTGGCGACGGTGGGAATTTCATCCACCAACCAAGGCACCATCACGCCATCTGGATCGTAGCGCGCCAAGGGTTCAAGCACGAGCGACGCCGCCTCAAACTCTTTTGTGCCGCCGGACAAATACATGTTCAAGCTGGAAGCCGCCTGCCAGAACAGGATATTCACGGTATCTTCACTTTGCGCTATGGACACGCCGCCAAAGGACGACAGCACCATAACAACTATCAACAAGAGCGTAAGCTTGGTCTTCATAGTTTCCTCACTCAATAGATTGAACACATGACAAAAGCAAAGCAGGCTGATTATACCGATAAAACCATCGTTAAAGCAAATCCAGGAATTGCCTTGCGCCGCTTATGCCATTGTCGCCAAACAATAAGGGACGCGCAAGCGCGCGCCCCTTAAGCGTATTTGGCTGTCACAACCGATTACATATCGGCGCGATACCAGTCTTCGATGTTCCACATCTCGGAATCCCAAGCAGACATATCGACGCCGCCGAGAGAACTGACATGCGCTGAGACATTGGCGCGGAATACCAACGGGATCAGCGCGCCATTTTCTACCAGAATGTCATTCATCGTCTTGACCAGGTCTCCGCGCGCTTCTATACCCACAGTATTGGTCAACTCGGTGAAGAGCGTATCGTATTCCGAATCGCAGTGACGGGGCACATTTCGTCCCAGCCAGCCGTTGTCCGGATTGGGATCGTTGCCACAGATCCAGCGCACCAAGAAGGTTTCGGCATCGGGACCAGCCATGCCGCTGGTGAACATCTGAATGTCGCTATAGAACTTTTGGTAGGTATCGGGGCTGGCGGGGTCACCGCCGAAGAATACCGACGCGCTGAGGTTGCGCAGTTCGGTTTCAATGCCGATTTCCGACCACCATTGCTTGATCAGCGCCTGCGTGCTTTGGCGGACAGCATTGGTCGAGGTCTGGTACTGTACGCGCAAGGGAACGCCGTTGGCTTCGCGGATGCCATCGCCATCGGAATCGACGATACCGGCTTCATCGAGGATGGCGTTAGCGCCGTCGATATCCCGCGCGCAACCCAGATAAGTATCTGAAACATTGACCTGTGGACCATTCACGATGTTGCAGGCTGCCTTACCGCCAGCGCCATAAAGCTGCGATGCGATTATATCGCGGTCGATGGCAAGGGACATGGCATCCGCGACTTCCGGAATCGTCAGGAAAGGATGAGAGTTGTCGCCACCCATATAGATTGAGCGATTGGGGTTATCGGGGCTGACGTCAGTTTGGTTCAGCATTAAACGCTCGACGCTAGCGGCAAAAGCGACGATCACCTGCCCGTTGCCTGCCGCTTCCATAGCGGACAATACCGCTGGCGAAATCTGCAAGTTCCAGGCGTAATCGGCTTCACCGGTTTCTAATACAGCGCGCGCTGCCGATTCGGCGTCGCCGCCGCCCTTGAAGACAACGCGATCAAAGCCCGGCTTGCCCTCTTCGCGGAAGTTCGGGTTTGCAACGTATGTGACCACATCGTTGGGACGGAACTCGTCCACCATGAAGGGACCCGTGCCGATTGGCGCAAAGTTCTGCTCGCTGCAAGCCGACATATCGGCGCCCATACAATCAGCGAATTGCGCTTTCTGCAATACTGGAGCCGATTGCGAGACAAAGGGACCGTAGGGATAGGGCTTGGGCACGCCGAAGGTGATCTTTAACTGGTTGCCGCCGATATCTTCCATCGCCACGACGTCCTCAAAGTACTGCGGAGATGAGCAGCCGCCCTCGGGGTGTGTGCAGTACTGCCAGGTGAAGATGAAGTCATCAATCGTCAGCGGGCTGCCATCCGACCAGAGAACGCCATCCATGACCTTCCAGGTGATGGTGGTCAAGTCTTCGGAGATGCCGCCGTTTTCGACTGTCGGGACCGACTCCGCCAACTCTGGCATGATGGCGCCGTCCGGGGCGAAATTCGCCAACGGCTCCAAGATTAGCGACGAGGCATCTTGATCCTTTGTACCGCCTGACAAATAGGGATTCAGGATCGAAGCCGCCTGCCAATACAAGATCGTGACTTCGCTGGTGTCTTGCGCCATGCCCACACCGCCAAACAGGGTGCTGAGGACGAACAGGACCAAGACGATCATTAATTTGAAACGCATTTTGCTTCCTTTCTATCAATGAGCTTTACCAAAGTATTGAAACTGGCGCTGGCATTATACACGACGGATGTACAAGATTACAAATCTAATCGCCGTTCGATTTCTATGTCCAAGGCCAATGCGAGGTCACTGGCCAAAGGGTTGACGGTGATTCCAGGAGGATCGCCAACTGGCCAGGCATCCACCCCGAGTATTTGTCAGAAACTGTTATAGCTTCACTTGAGGCGGCCGCCGCAGCAAATTGATCAAGATTGCCAGGATCACTTTGATCATGTAATAAACTGAACGCAGCGGCGTGATCGACGAGTTGCCGTGCCGCCGCGGGATCATTTTGACGGGAATTTCCGTCTGGCGCAGACCGCTGCGATGCGCGATGACGATTGCTTCCGGCTCCGGATAGTCATGCGGGTAAGCCTGGGCGAAGAGTTGAATCGCTCGGCGGTTAAAGACGGCGCAGCCCGATGTCGGGTCGGTAACGCGCTGTCTTGTGATGATGGAAAGCAGGCGTGCCAGAATGCCGCTGCCCAGCCGGCGCAACAAGGGTGTGCCATAGTCGCCTGAGTCGCCCAGAAAACGCGAACCGACGACCAAATCGGCGTTTTCCGCGCGCAATTTCTCGATCAAGTCAAGGTTGGCTTCGGGCGCGTGTTGACCGTCGCCGTCGTTTCGTATCACGAGGTCATAGTCGCGACTGGCCGCAAACTGAAAGCCGGCCTGGACCGCCGCCCCGATGCCGACATTGTAGGGCATATTCATAACCAGCGCGCCCGCGCCACCCGCTTCGCCTCCCGTGCCGTCAAAAGAACCGTCGTCGATGACTAATACGTCCGCGCCCGGGAGTTGACTGCGGACGCCATAAACAACGCGAGCGATATTGCGGCTCTCATTAAACGCGGGCAATATGACTAAGATGCGCTCGGAATTCATCTGAGAAAACTCCCTGGGCGACGATGGTAATTGAGAATCCTCGCCTTTCACAGGCTGTTAACGCCGGCAAGCCGCATTTCGCTATTGGCAAGGCCTGATGCCGGCTCAAAGAAGGAATGACGGCATGCCTACGTCGCTTGCAGGCGCGCTAATATCGCAGTAACATTTATCTAGGAGTGCCGTCAGCAACAATCGTACAGGCGTAATCAACGCAAGTGAGCAAGCAGGACCAAGCATGAGCGACAATGTTTTGCTCAGCGCCGGGCTGGGCAATTTCGACGAGTGCCTTGCGCTGGCCCGCGAATACGAGTTGGGCATAGAACTCACTGCGTATTCCGTGCCCGCTGTCCTCGATGGCGACTGGCGCGATCTGACCAAGCGCTATCGTGAGGAACTTGAAGGTCTGCCGGGCCCCTTGACCATGCACGGACCGTTCATGGACCTGGCTTCCGGCAGCCCGGACCAGCGCATCAACGATCTCACCTACGGGCGCTACGAGCACGTCATACGTATCGCATCCGAGTTGGGAGTGCGGCAGGTTGTCTTCCATGTCAACTACATTGGCTTGCTGCATAACGACTCCTATCGTGACGGCTGGCATCAGCGCAACGTCGATTTTTGGGGTCCCCTGGGCGACTACGCCAGGGCATATGACGTGCTCGTGGCCATAGAGAATATGTGGGAGTTTGACCCTTCAATCATTGGGAATCTGCTGCGCGAACTGGATCATCCATATCTCAAGTCTTGTATTGACGTCGGCCATGCGAAACTGTTCTCCGATCCGGATTACGACTTTGACGCCTGGCTGACTACCTTGGGAACATGGGTTATCGAATTGCACATGAACAATAACAACGGCGTCGTGGACGAGCATTATGGTTTCGATTGGGACCAGGGCGTGATCAACTATGAAGGGCTTTTGCCGGCGTTGCGTCAACTGCCAAATGAACCGCTGATGGTGCTGGAAATGGACCGCGTAGGGGACATGAAAGAGAGCCTGCGTTACTTCAACCTCAGCGCGTCCGGTTTCAACTAGCCGCAAGTAAATCATAGACGCCGGCGCGAGCGCGCTTCGACAGTGCCCCCGGCGCGAGCATCTAGCCGGCGCCCGGCGCTGCAGTCGCCTCAACCTGGAATGACTGCCTGCACAAAGGTATTACGGTCTCGAGGGCGGCAATCAGCTCTGTGAAGTCTTGGTCGCGCGCCTTTTGCAGGCCCTGATCGAAATAGTATATTGCGCGCGTACAGTTGTTGAGGTTGCGCTGCGCCTCGCCGGCCCAATAGTAGTGTCGCGGATTCTCGCTGCCCAGGTCTATGGCACGCACAAGGGTTTCCGCCGCTTCCTGCCCGAACTCCAATTCCAGTTGCGCGCGCCCCAACTCATAATTGCAGTTGATGTTATCGGCATCAAAATCGACGCAATCTTGCAGGTGCCGTAGCGCCTGAGACGGGTTGCCCAGGTTGTTGCGGTAAATCAAACCCACTAGATAAAGCGCTTGTGTGTTGCGGGGATTGGCTTCCGTGACGTCATTCAGGACTTCCAGCGCCGTGTCCAGATTGCCGAGCACGGTTTCCGTACGCGCGAGATCAATCGCGACCAGGTTCATATTGTCCGCTATGCCGTATGCCGTGGCAAAGTCCTCGGCCGCCCCGGCATAGTCGAATCGACCTTCCGACTTGATCAATCCGCGCGCGCGCCAGGCTTCGGCGCTGTCCGCATCGTCCGCCAGAATGTCTTCAATCAAGTCTTCGGCGCGGCTCACCTGGCCCAGTTCAAAATAGGCTTCCGCCAGATAAGCCCCGGCGCGACTGTTTTGCGGATCCAGCTCCAGGGCGTGCAAGGCGCTGGATACCGCCTCGCCATCGCGGCCCGCCCAATCAAGCGCCCAGGCGCGGATAGCCCAAGCCTCGGCAGAAAAGGGATCGGCATTGACCGCACGCTCGGCGAAGGTGAGCGCTTCGGCCGGCCGCGCGGAGTTGATCAGCGCCACGGCGATGCGCCGGAACACTTCCACCGAATTTGGCAAGGCGTCCGCGATTTCGGTGTAAATGTCCAGCGCTTCGTTCAGCGCGCCCCGAACCCAGTAATTGTTGGCTTCGACCACCTTGTTGCGCGGGTCGACAGTTGGACTTGGATCCGGCACTGCCATCGTCGCGGCGCGATCTTCCACTTCGCGGATGGTATCCATCAGCGCATCCTGCACAATCGGCGCCAGCGTCCCCCGATTCAAATAGATAACGACGCCGGCGCCGATCAAAGCCAGCATCACCAGATAAAAGAGCAGCCGGCGACAGCTTACCAGTTTGCGCCGCTGTACGCCTTGGTACTTCTTGGGGGTACGAATCTGCATGGGAATCCGGGTTCGATCAGATTGCGTTCCGCCAGTTCAGGCAATCCGACATATTCGTTCCTGACTTATCCGCATTCTACACCATGACCGAAACGGGGAATGAGCTCAAGTCATCCAGCAGAAAGTCAGGCTCGCGATCGCGCAATTGCTCGCGATCCGTATAACCGGTACACACGGCAACCGCCACCGCGCCAATCGCGCGGGCGGCGTCGATATCGGCTTCGGTATCGCCGATCACGATCACATCGCCGCTGTCGAATGTACGCGCCGTATGCGTCTGCGCACGCTCCAGCGCCAGACGCGTCAGTTTTTCGCGTTCGGCGGCTTCGTTGCCGAAGGCGCCCACGGCGAACCATTCGCGCTGGTATCCGGCCATTTCCAGCTTGATGGCTGCGGTCATTGAAGTATTTCCGGTAACCAAGCCCAAAATCGCATCGGCGCGAGCGCGCAGGTTCATCACCAGTTCCATGGCATGGGGAATGGCGTCGGCGCGATAGTTGTCTTTGATCTCCCGCATGTGCCGCGCCATCACCTGCTCATAGGCAGCCATCTCGCGACCGATATCCGCCGAGGTTTTGCCGCTGGGCGCCAGCAGGTCGGCCAGGATCTGCCAATCGGTCTTGCCGCCGAAGACATGCTGATTGAGGTCGCCGACCTCGCCGAATGTTTCCAGCATGGCGCGGCGTTTCGCTTCGCGCCCGATGCCGCGGCTAATCAGCAGGGTGCCGTCTATGTCAAAAAGGATTAGTTTCATCGCTGCATTCTCCGGCGCCACCCTCCAGAACGAGACAAGGAGCGGGCAGTTTTCGACAGGCAGTTGATTAAACGGCGCGAGCGCAATTTGTCCTCAAATGCTGGGAAGATGCCCTGTTTTTGCCCTCTTTTTGGGCAACAGTATAGATACAGTATGTATACAGGGGGGGGGGGGGAATCCCCCCCCCAGTCGGGAACCTGGGGACGGGCCGAGTTTCAGCGGGCTTAAATCCATGACAAGCTCTGACCATTATCCACCGACTTTCGGGCGACTCGCAGAGTCGCCCCTGTTTACGTTAACCGCGTCGCTCATGCGACGGGAAGGCTTACGATTTTGCGTGAGCGCGACATTCCTGGGACCTTTTCGCCGGTTACGCGCCGAGCGGCTACATTTTATGCGCTCTATG
>JAPOOU010000125.1 GCA_026713245.1 Chloroflexota bacterium | reverse complement strand
ATCGAGCCCTTCGCCGCGCAGGTTGTCGGGATGGTGGGTACTGCGGACGGCGATCATGCCGCCGCCCTTGAGGTCAATGCGGCGTTCGCTTTCGCTGACCTGTGTCCCGTTCAATGGTTTGACAGCGCGCTTCAAGTCGCGCCAGACTTGACTTGCCATTTTGTGGGTCGGGGCCAGCCACCAGCAGCGCTTGTTGTCCTTGATTGCCGCGGTGAGGATGCTGGTCATTCCCAGTTGGGTTTTGCCCCAGCGGCGTCCGCAGGCCACGACTTTGAAGCGCGCGTGGTGGTCCATGACTTGCGCCTGTCCAAGGTGGGAGTGTTTGAACCTGATCGTCGTAGTAATATTCGAATTTGATGGTTTCATTTTTTGGTCCTGTGCTGAAGGGATTGTGGCGTCAGATTAGCACGGATGTTCTGTGGTGGGGTGAAGATTTGGTCGCGAGTTTGGGGATTATAACGTTGGGTTTTTAGCCACAGAGGCGCAGAGGCACAGAGGGGCGAGCCAGCGGCTCGCCCGTACACTTTTCGAAGTAATTTTGGATGGAGTGTTTCGGGCGACGTGATAGGGCGCGTGGGGCGCGTGGACACAGCCCTTCGACACTGACCGCCGGTCGCCCCTACGATTTCAGACATTGACCTGTAGGGGTTGGGTGGCCCTGGGGCGGGGTTGTACGGGTTTATTTGGGCACAGAGGCGCGGAGGGGGCTGTTTCGGACGTTTCACGAGACGGCCCTACAGAATTCGAGGTGAATTTAGATGGGATTACCGTGATTGAACTGTATCGGCAGGATTTGATATGATGTTAGCCTGCCCTGGGTTGGCAACAGGGGCAGGCGGCAAGCATTTGCATAGCCAGATAAGGGACAGGAAATCACAAATGTACAACGGTTTGGAGATCATAGACTTTCACACGCATTTTCCCACGCAGCAACGGACTTTCATTGAAGGGGCCCCCGATTATCGCCGGCAGTATGTTGAGCGGCGCGGCGAAGGACGGGCGCGGATCGCGCGCGAGCAGGCCATGCAATACAACCGGCAGTGGCGCGCTACCTGGGGATTCGATCCGCCCGAGCGCGGCGATTTCAGCGACGAAGAACTGGCGGATCGCTGGGCTGCGGAGATTGAGAGATACGGTTTGCGCGCGGTCGGCTTCGTCACCGGCGGCGGCAATCGAAACCTGGCGAAAATCGTCAGCCGACATCCCGAAACCTTCATCGGCTTCGCGCATCATTATCCATTCGCCGAGGGCGCCGCGGATGAATTGCGCCGCGCGGTGCGGGAAGACGGCATGAAAGCCTACAAGCTGCTGGCTCCGACGCTCGACCGTCCGGTTGAGGATGAAGCGGCGTATCCGGTTTGGGAAGCTTGCGCTGAGCTGGACATCCCGGTATTGATCCACTTCGGCATTCAGGGCAGCGGCGGCGGCATCGCCTGGCACCAGAATATTAATCCGCTCAAGCTGCACAACGTGGCCAAGGACTTTCCCGAAGTAACTTTTGTCGTGCCGCACTTCGGCTGCGCATGGATCCGCGAAACGCTGCAACTGTGCTGGGCTTGCGCAAACGTGTCGATTGACACCAGCGGATCCAACCAGTGGGTCAAGTGGGTTGACGGCGACTGGACGACCAAGAGGCTCTTTCAAAAATACATGGAGACCATCGGTCCGGAGCGCATCATTTTTGGCACCGATTCCAGCTATTTCCCGCGCGGCTTCGCCGAGCCCTATTTGAGCTCTCAAATCCGTGATGTGCGGGAACTCAATTACCGCGAGGACGACATTCAATTGATCTTCGCCGGCAATGCCGCGCGCCTGTTCAAGATTCAGTTGTAGGGTTTTTTCGCCACAGAGGCGCCGAGAGCACAGAGGGTTATGATTTGGGCGACTGATAGGTCGCCCCTACGGATTCTGATATAGGCCTGCAGGGGGCAGGTAGCGCGGATACGTGGATACTTACAGGACGGCAGCGCAGGAATTAGATTTCGGGCTGTCAGGCGATTGTTGTTCTTTATATCAAGCAGCTTTGACGCCCCCTCCCGCTGTCGCTTTAATTGCGTCCGAGCGCGATATAGGTTACAGTTTTGGTGTCAGACCACTGTTTCGAAAAAACAAGAAAGGACAAGAGGATGCGTTTGTCAAGATTGCTCGCAATCGTTTTGGTTGCCATTATGGTGGTTTCGCTTGGCGCCGTCGCCGGCGCGCAGGACATGGTAGAGATCGAGTACTGGCAGTACAACTTCGGCGCTCGCATTGATGCCATGAACATGCTGATCGAACAATTTGAAGCCGAGAATCCCGGTATTGATGTCATCCACAACAGCGACATCCCCCATGCCAACTTCACCCAGGAAATCGCTGCCTCGGCGCCAGCTGGCGTTGGACCGGACGTCGTCACGCTGTTTTACGGCTGGATCCCGGCTTATGTAGACGCCGGCTACCTGGTGCCCTTGCCGGAAGATCACTTCAGCGAGGAATTCATCCTGGAGACCTTCTCGCCGATGGTTGCCAATTCCAAGTTCGAAGGCAGCTATTGGGCGATCCCGACGGCGGTGCGTTCTTTGGCGCTGTTCTGGAACAAGGATATCTTCGCCGATGCCGGTCTCGATCCGGAAAGCCCGCCGGCCACGCTCGATGAATTCGTTGAAGCGGCAATCGCGACGACGGTATATGACGGCGACGAGAAAGATATCTACAGCATCTCGCAACAAGGTCATACGACTGCGCTGGCCGAGCAAGACCACCACTGGCTCCGGGAAGTGCTATTCCGTCAATTCGGCGCGACGCCCTATAGCGAGGACGGGCGGACCGTGACCTACAACAGCGAAGAAGGCTGCGCCGCGTTCAGTTGGTTGGCGGCATTCGAAACGGAGCATGTGACCGGCAGCATTGATATCGGCGATGCCTCGGATGCTTTTGTAAATGGAGAAACGGCGCTGCATGTTGATGGCTCATTCCGCATTGGCACGATCAGAAACAACAATCCGGATCTGAATTACGGCGTTGCCGAACTGCCTGTTGGTCCCAACGGCGAACAGCATACCTTCGGCTCGTACTGGACGCATGGCATTACTCGCCGCGCCAATGACGACCCGGCGCGGCTGGAAGCGGCGATCAAGTTCCTGCAGTTCATCACCACGCCCGAGGCGGGTACGCTCTGGGTAAACAACGTGGGCGAATTGCCGGCGCAATTGGCGGCGGCGAGCGACGAAGCGATTCTGGCGGATCCAATCTTGGGTCCATTCTCGGCTGGTTTGGCCTATGCGCACTCGACCGCCTTCGTCCACGAGGTCGAGCAACGTCAAGTCTTGATTGACGCCTTCGACAATGTCCGCCTCGGTGGCATGGATCCTTGCGATGCCTTGGATGAAGCGGCCGCAGCGGAACAGGAACTGATCGACAATTTCTGGGCGGATCGCTAGTCATCCGCTTCGACTTTAGACAATATGAGCTGCGCCGGATCTTCGTTGGTCTGGCGCAGTTTTCCGTTACATGTCCAAGGGACTATCACACACGGCAGTCAGCATGAGAAACCTTCAGAAATCAAAGAAATATCCCATTTCCCGCTGGACACTCGCTCGAAAAAAGATTGTCTGGGCTTATATCTTCCTGGCGATTCCCATCGTATTCTTCGCATACATACGCATTTATCCCACATTATTCGCCTTCCAGATGAGCCTGCACGATTACAATCCGCTGGCGGTGGAACAGCCCTTCGTCGGCTTTCAGAATTATGAAAAGGTCTTTGAAGAGCTCGGTGAAGAGAAATCAAAGACAAAAGCCGCGTTTCAAAATACCATCAATTACGTCGTTCTCGGTGTGCCGATTCAACTCTGTCTGGCGCTGTTTATCGCCTTGATGCTGAACGAAATCCGCTTCATGAGCACCGTGTATCGCATCCTCTTTTTCTTGCCCTTTGTGACTTCGACGATTGCCATCGCCTGGGTCTTTCGCATGCTGTATCAGCCGCGCTTCGGGCTGTTTAATGTGGTCCTGCAATTGCTCTCGCTGCCACAGCAGCCCTTCTTGCGCAGTCCGCAGCAAGCGCTGCCATCGGTGCTCGCGCTGGTCGTCTGGCAAGGCATGGGATTCGCCATCATCATATTCCTGGCTGGTCTGAAGCAGATTCCTCGAACCTATTATGAAGCGGCGGAAGTTGATGGGGCGAGCCGCTGGCACACCTTCCGTTATATCACCTTTCCGCTGCTAAATCCCAGCATCGTTTATCTGCTGGTATTGCAGACGATCTCTTTCCTGCGCATGTTCGCTCCCGTGGTTGCGATGACACAGCTGGGGCGCGGCGGTCCGCTGGATTCGACGCTCACCGTCGTATTACATGTCTATAACGAAGCCTTCGGTAGCTATAATATGGGTTTCGCCTCATCGCTCACCGTTGTGCTTTTTGCCCTGATACTTGGCGTTACCATCATTCAACTCTCGATCACTTCACGGCGCATCAATTGAGGTGAGCACAATGAAATCCATCACACCGTCAAACATATTCAAGGATCAGGGCCGCGTCAGGTCTGTCGGCAGAGCCGGCGACAGTTGGACGCACAAGTTCTTTTCCTATCTTGTGCTGACGCTGATCGCCTTCACGATGATCGTGCCTTTCATGTGGATGCTATCGACCTCGCTTAAGCCGGAGAAAGAGATTCTGCGGCGCAATATATTCCCGATCGAACCGACGATGGACAATTACGCCGAGGTCATCAACGAGACTGATCTACCGCTGTGGTACAAGAATTCCTTCATTGTCGCGGTGATAAGCACCGTCAGCGTGGCCTTCTTTGACGCCTTGGCGGGATTTGTCTTCGCCAAGTATGAATTTCCCGGCAAGCGCCCGATTTTCATTTTGTTTTTGACTTCGCTGATGGTGCCGACTGAGATGCTGCTTATCCCGTGGTTTATCATGTCATCCAATCCACCGATTGGACCTACCTGGGTCGATACCTATTGGGGCATCGCCTTCCCGGGTGTGATCACGGCGGCTGGGATCTTTCTCATGCGCCAATTCATGCAAGGCGTTCCGGACGAATTGCTTGATGCGGGCCGCATTGACGGCGTCAGTGAATTTGGACTATTCTGGCGCGTCGCCGTGCCGCTCAGCCTGCCCGCCATCGGAGCGCTCTGCATCTTCAACTTCCTGGGCAACTGGAACGCTTTTATCTGGCCCCTCATCGCGACCACCAGAAGCGAAATGTTCACCTTGCCTGTGGGCATTCAGCTATTCTCGTCGGAATCTGACACCTCCTGGAACTTAATCATGACCGGCGCCTCGCTTTCGGTGGTGCCGCTGCTCATCGTGGTCATCATCTTCCAGCGTTACATCATTGAAGGCATCGCCTTGACCGGGCTGAAAGGCTAGCAATTGGCGAAGCCGTCAGGGAGTTTTCCGCATCCGCTCTACGAGAAATTCGTTCTAAAGCCCGCGTATCAAGACGCAACAGAATATTATTATGAACCGATGATGGCGGCTAATTTCGCCCATGCCGTCATGCTGTACCGCTGCCATGTGATATCACTGGATAACGCAAGGACGTTGCTCACCGCCTTGCGGCAGGTGGAAGACAGCGGTGCTGACCATGTCGTTTATCGTTCCGGCGTGGAAGATTTGTTCTTCGCAGTAGAAGGTCGCATATTAAATATAGCCGGCAGCGCTTTCGGCGGCAACTTGCAGTTGGCGCGCAGCCGCAATGATCTGGGTTATGCCTTAACGCGCCTGGCATTGCGTTCTTTAATCCTGGAGGCTTCTCAACATGTAATTGCCTTGAGACACAGTCTGCGCCAGTTCGCAGTCGAGCACCTGGAAACGCTCATGCCCGGCTATACCCATACCCAGCCGGCGCAGCCGACAACTATGGCGCATTACATTGCCGGGATGCTGTCCCTGCTGGAGAGAGACAGCGAGCGGCTGCGCTTCGCCCACGACACCAATAACCAAAGCCCGCTGGGCGCCGCCGCGCTGACCGGAACGGGATTCCCCATCGACAGAAGTCTCAGCGCCAGGCTTCTGGGATTCGATAGCGTGCAGCTGAGCAGCTATGCCAGCATTGGCGCATGCGACAATTTGACCGACGTGGCCAATGCCCTGTCTTCACTGGGCGTCAATCTGTCTCGGTTTACCCATGATATGCTTTTCTGGGCGACGCAAGAAAGCGGCGCTATTCGCATCGACGACAGCTTCATTCAAATCAGTTCGATCATGCCGCAGAAACGGAATCCGGTTGTCCTCGAGCATTTGCGCGCGCGGATCAGCCGTATGATGGCAATGGCGAGCGGCATCATCGCGCAATGTCATAACATCCCTTTTGGCGATACGCAGGACATTGAAGATGAGATCTTGCCATTACTGTTTGGATCACTGGAAACAGCTTCGGATATATTTCAACTCTACAGCGCGGTCATCGAAACGCTGCAGGTGAATGTTTACCACTTGCGCGAGCGCGCGATCGCGGGCTTCACCACGGTCACCGAATTGGCGGATACCTTGGTCAGGCAATGCAAGCTGCCCTTCCGCGAGGCGCACGGCATTGTATCGGCGCTGGTGACTCACGCGATGGAAAACGACCTTGCGCCACATGATCTGAGCGCCGGCTTGCTGCGAGAGATAGCCAAAGTCGAATTCGACAGAGACTTGGAGCTATCGGAAGCGATGCTGCAAGCGGCCCTCGATCCACACGCGTTTGTCGAGGCGCGCAGCTTGCCCGGCGGCGCTGCGCCGGGGGCGACGGCGCAGGTTCTTGAAGCACAGGGACGGGGCATCAAGCAAGATGCGCAGTGGCTGGATGCCACAAGGGGCAAGATCGCTGACGCGCAGTCCTTTCTCAGAAGCGAAATTGATGATATTCTGGCAACGTCGGCGGGCTAAGCCCAGGTCGGATCAGCCTCCGGGCCGCCCTCAGCCGTTTTCCGTCCCGTCGCCTTCCAAAGTCAATAGATAGGCGACGATGTCGAAGATCTCGAGGTTGGTATAGATGTCCGACCAATTGTCGGGCATCAACTCGGGGTCATAGTCGTCGACGACAATTTCCTTGGGACTCACAATCGAGTTGTAGATGTATTCGGCGGCGCTTTGGCCCTCGACCCGCGTCAAGGCGCGGCTCTTTATATTGAGCAAGCCCGGACCCACCAGTTTTTCCTCGCTGGTCGGGCTATGGCAATTGGCGCAGGAATAGCCGGTCCCGGCCGTTTCCTGGAAGGTCTCGAATAGAACGGCGCCCTGTTCCGGATCGCGCATGGAGACCATGCGGTCAAGCGGAGACAAGACCTCGGTGGCTGTCGGTTCCGGCGTCAAGGTCGGTTTCGGCGTGATGGTGGCGGTGGGCTGCGGCGTGGATGTCTCGGTCGGCGGCAACGGCGTATCCGTAGGCGGGCTTGTCGCCTCCACAGTCGACGCCGCCTGGTCCTGGCCAACTGCCCGGATTTCGGTCGCAGTTGGGGCTTGCAAGACCGGCGCGGCTACAGTGCCGCATCCAGCCAGCAGAATTGTCGCAAGGACCAACAGCGCTGTAGCAACGGGTTTTGATGCATATCGTCCATGACTGGCAAAGGCGAAAACGAGAAAAGTAATCGCGGCTCGACCCGGTAGAATCGACATCGGCTTTGCGGTTGTTGTCCGCGGCATTCTGGTCATCCTTGTCGTCCAATTCAATTTGAGAAATTCGTCACAAATGGCTGACGAGCAATATTATCGCAAATGGTCAGCCGATATTGTAGGGGAAGGATCGCTAGATTATAGGCGCCGGGGGCGCGCAGGTCGAAGGGTCTACCACGGCCAAAGGCCCCCTTCAGTGTCCCCGCTAAACGGCTGAGGACAGGCCAGTTTTTGATGACTGGACTATCGTGACATAACATGCGCCTTTTTGCATGTAATTCGGACGAGTCACCGAGTCGCCCCTACCATTTTCGCCCTATTTAAACCAGGTAGCAGTCAGGGCGAGCAGGTCGCGTAGGTCGATTCTGATGACTCAAGATATCGCCTAACAAATTATTAATTCAATAGTTATATGCTAAACTAGCCTTGAGCCTGAAGACAAGTATTCGTCAAGATTTAAGGGAGCTGAGTCATGCACAAGCGCGCAATGCGGGTACTGTTAGTTTTTCTATTCTTGTTTGCGCTGCCAGCTAGCGCGCAAGAGTTCGAAGAAGCGCCGGGTCCAGGCCTGGGCGGCATCATCATTGACGCCAGCACCGCCGGCGACCCGGCGACATTCAACCCGCTCATCGGCAGCGACAGCGCGTCCAGCGCTGTTTACAGCTGGCTATATCCGTCCATCATCGGCGTAAGCCCCTATACGGGCCTGGAAGAGCCGAATCTCGACGGCGCCATGGCGGCAGGTTGGGAATACGATGAGAGCGGAACCGTACTGACTATCCATCTTCGGCAGGATATCGCCTGGAACGATGGCGCGCCGATCACATCCGCGGACTACTTGTGGGCGGTTGACGCGACGCGCAGCGGCCAAATCGACAGTCCGCGCGCCGGCATCTTTCAGACGATGGCGGATGGCACGCCGGCAGGCGGCAAAATCGTCAGCATTGACGCGCCGGATGACTACACGGTGGTCGTGACATTTTCCGAAGCGGACTGCATCGCCTTCAGCGACGTAAATGATATCACGCCCGTGCCCGCACATGTATTCTCCCAGCTATATGGCGACAATTACGCCGCTATGATGGATGATCCGCGGCGGATCCCGACAGTATCCTTCGGTCCGTTCAAAGACGTCGAATTCGCTTCGGGCGAGCGCATCAGCTTGATAGCAGATCAAGCTTATCCCGATGCCATTCTCGGTTATGTCAGCCCGGCCGAGAACGTGACACTGCAAGTCGCCGACGAGAATATCGCGACAGAACGCTTCATCGCCGGCGAAATCACGATTATCGGCGTGCCCTCCATCCGTCAGGAAGATTTTCGGACCGACCCGGAACTGATGGAGTTCCCGCGTTACGAATTCACGGGGAACGGCTTCACCTTCTTCGGCATGAATCATGCCAATCCGGACAATCCGCAGCCCGGTTTTGATGAGGAGGGCAATCTGATCCCGCAAGAGCCGCATCCAGTGTTGGGTGACCGGCTGGTCCGCCAGGCGATTTCACACGCTGTTGATATGGATGCGCTGATCGAAGGTATCCGAGAAGGCAACGGCTTCAAAGTCGCCACGCACACGATCCCGACATCCTGGGTCTACAATCCAGAACTGCAATATGAATACAACCCGGAATTAGCGATGGAGAAGCTGACGCAAGCCGGATGGATTGATCATGATGAGGATCCTGACACAGCTCGCATCTGCCGGGACTGCCTATTCGCGCGCGAGGTTGACAGCGAATACAACGGCAGCGAACTGACGCTCGATTTACACGTGCCGGCCGGCTCCGATATCGGCGAACAGATGGGCTTGTTCTTCCAGGCGGAGATGAACAAAGTCGGCTTTGACGCTATCTTCGAGACGATCGACTGGGGAAGCGCATTCTTACCGGAATTGACCGGCCAGACCTTTGACATGAACATGTTGGGTTGGGGCCTTGGCTTGCCGGTGGATCCCGATATTTCGTCTTTCTACTATCCGGAAGTTGACGTGCCCGGCGCCGGCTTCAATTTTGGCTCGTATTACAATGCCGAACTGATCGAATTGAATGACCAGGCCCGGGTCCTACCTGGCTGCGAAGTGGAAGCGCGGGCCGAGATCTACGCTAGAGTGCAGGAAATCCTCTTCGAGGACATGCCGTATTTCTACATGTATGTTTCCGAATCGATGACCGCTACGCAGCCGGGACTTGGCAACTGGCATCCGACGCCGATCTCGCGCAGGTACTCGCTCGATGCCTGGATCGCGCCGGAATTGACAAAGCCCTGAGAAAGCAAACCCGCAGTCGATAATACAGGGCTTGTCCGATAATATGGCGCAGCGGCCGACGTTCGACCCCACCCCGCGACCCTGTGCCCCCTCGGTCCCCCCGCTAGACGGGGGGCAGAATCCCCGAAGCATCGGTGAAGGGGAGAGTCGCTACTTCCGCAATGACGGCTTTGCGGTCGCACTCAGACTTTATGCTGAGATTACGAGTGCGAAAAATCTGCAGGAAGGCATTAATCTGCCCTAACCGGACAGAACCTAAAGGTGACTCGGTATGCAACGTTACTTCATACGTCGCCTCTTTCAAGCCATACCTACGTTTTTTGGCATTACGATCATCGTCTATTTCATTATGCTGCTGGCGCCCGGCGATCCGGTCGCCTTGATGACATTTGATCCCTCAATCCGGCAGGACGAGCGCGAACGCCTCGCTATCAAACTCGGGGTTAACGATCCCTTTCATATTCAATACTTACGCTGGCTGATCGGCGATGACTGGATGATGGTAGACGGCAATGCCGATGGCGAGATCGATTCCTGGGGCGACAACTACGGCATCTTGCGCGGCGACTTCGGCAGTTCGTTCAAGTTTCGCGGTTCGAATCCGCTTGAGCTGATCAGCCAGCGGCTCGGCGCCACAATCGAGTTGAACATCGCCGTCGTCCTGATTGGCGTGCTGGGCGGGCTCACGGTCGGTGTGCTGGCGGCGGTGCAACATGGACGCGCTTTTGACAAGTCGTCAAGGATCTTCGCGGTACTCGGAGATTCTGTGCCGGTTTTCTGGTTTGCCCTGCTGGCTATCATGCTGATGGGCCTGGTTTTGCCGCGGGCACTGGAACCATACGGAATCGGAGACGGCAGTCCATTTCTGCCCATGGGCGGTCGCTGTCCGCCGGTGCGCGGCGGCTGCCCGCCAATCTACGCGCGCCTGCATTACATGATTTTGCCCGTGCTGGTCAGTGCCCTGGGACCCGTGGCCGGTTGGTCGCGCTTCATGCGTGCGTCAATGCTGGAAACCATCAACAGCGATTACATCCGCACCGCCAAAGCAAAGGGCCTGAGGAGCCGCGGCGTGTGGATACGGCACGGGCTACGCAACGCTATCATTCCGCTGATGGTGTTTTTGGGTCCGCTCATATTTGGGTTGATCGGCGGCTCAGTCATAATCGAGCGCATATTCTCCTGGCCCGGGATCGGTCTGCTGCTATTTGATTCCGTTGTCAGTCGCGACTATCCCGTCGTTATGGCATCGGTCGTCATAGGGTCGATACTGTCGATTCTGGGTTACATCGCGGCTGATATTCTTTACGCCCTGTCCGACCCGCGCGTTCGCTTCTAAGGACAGAGACCATGCCCGAAGGCCAGTCCGCAGTCAAAATAGCAGGACTCAAGCGCAGTCACGACGACGAGTTTAGGCCGTCGCTCAATCTATACCAGAAGGCGTTCCGGCGTATTCGCCGCGACCGCCCCACCCTGCTGGCAATGGCGGTACTCGCCGTCTTTGTCCTGTTGGCAGTGAGCGCCCCTTTCCTCAGCGAGACCGTTTTTCAAGTCGACCAAGTAACACAGGCGGTGCGCAGCAAGTATCTGCCGCTGTTTTCCCAAGGTCATGTCTTGGGCACCGACGAGCTGGGGCGCGACCACCTCAGCAGATTGCTCTACGGCGGGCGGATTTCGCTGGGAATCGGCGCCGCAGCCGCCGTCTTGTCGCTGGGCATTGGCATCATAGTCGGCGTATGCGCCGGTTTCTACGGTGGCATCGCGGACGATCTCATCAACTGGTTCATGATTACGCTGAATTCCATTCCGGGGCTCTACCTCTTGATCATTATTACGACGCTGCTGTCACCAGCTCCCTTGACGCTGGTTCTGATCTTCGGCATGCTGGGCTGGACGGGCACGACGCGCCTGGTTCGCGCGGAGACCTTTTCCATCAAAGAACGCGAATA
Source organism: Chloroflexota bacterium (assembly GCA_026713245.1). Classification (GTDB taxonomy): domain Bacteria; phylum Chloroflexota; class Anaerolineae; order Aggregatilineales; family Phototrophicaceae; genus UBA6055. Next base: position 19,464 of record JAPOOU010000125.1, on the reverse strand, counting down.
CATTATCGCGGCCCGCGCCATGGGCGCGTCCAACTGGCGCATTATGTTCATCCATATAATACCGAATATTTTTTCGCTCTTGATCATCACCTTGTCGCAGGCAATCGGCGGCTTGATTTTAGCCGAGTCTTCGCTAAGTTTTCTGGGATTCGGCGTGCAACCGCCGACGCCGACTTGGGGCAATATGCTGAGCGGCGGCCTGGAATACGCGCGCAAGGCGCCGCATCTGGTATATTTGCCGGGTCTGCTGATCACGACTACGGTGTTCTGCCTGTACTTGATCGGCGACGGCCTGCGCGACGCGTTCGATCCAAAAATCGCCGATTAAGATTTCGATGCCACTCGACGGCGATAATTCGGCGAAGAATAATTGCCGGCGATCCGATAGATCTTTTTACAAGTATAAACGGCGCGAATGTCGGGCGACTCACCAAATCGCCCCTACTGAATCGTTGGTATGTTGGGTTAAGGACCTCATGTCGATGACTGGCCAAATGTATTTCAATCATACATGATACGCTAGCGATATAGGTGAACACGCTATAGACAAGCTGACTGCGTCATGATAAGATGCTCGCTTGTTCAAACCATAGTTTCGGGCGAGGCACGCCCGTCATGTCGCTTTGGAAGGAGCACCGGGAACTGAGGTTCCTCGAACAGACTTATGGCAACTCATAAATCCGCAATAAAGCGTATCAGACAAAACGAAAAACGTCGCTTGCACAATCGTACCTACCGCAATCGGACCCGTACGCTGGTCAAGCAGGCGCGCGAGGCCATTGAAGGCGGCGACCTGGAAGAAGCGCGTAAAGCAACCAGAGTTGCGGTCCGCGATCTGGATAAATTGGCAAGCCGTGGCGTTGTCCACAAGCGCAATGCCGCGCGCCGCAAGAGCCGTTTGATGAAACAGTTGGCGAAACTCGAATCGTAGGGTAGACGGCCCGCCACGCGTGTACTGATTCGTCCCGCCGCATATACAAGCAAGGCCGCTTTCCTATACATCAGTTGTCTGACGCCGCGTTCCGCTCATTACGGAGCCGGCGTTTTTTTGATTCACCGCCACTGTCTGACGGGAAACCGGTCAAGATATCCCTTACTCGCATCGACATGCCCTTTTTGTCGGGCAAAACACAGGTGATATAACTACCGAGAACACAGAGAAAAGCAACAAGTTAGCAGCTCCTTTCTTATTTCAGGGTTGCTTTTGAGCGACAGATGAAGGTTCGATGGCGACTTTGCCATATGCGGGCGGCGGATCATAAGGATTAGTCGTCAATACGCCTTGAATTCTGTGCGCTTGGCGCGCTCGGTGGCGAAGCAACCGGTTGAAGCTCCGTGGGACGAAACAATGCAATTCAGGGCGCTATCGGTCATAATATCCTTGTCGCGGGATATTTGAGTCAGTCTGAATTAGCCCGGTATCGATCAGAACCGCTGTGGCTCACAAGCATGCGCCACAAGACAGCTCTTCTGTGATCTTGCATAGGGTATCGGGCCATGGAAGCGCGCGGTCGCGCGGGCAGGACTTGAAAGTAGACGTCTAGGCAATTTGAGTATGGATGTCAAAGCAGTAGTCGCCAACTGGAATTGGCAGAATCTAGCGGATCTTGCCCAGTGGGTTGTAAGCGAAGCCATGCAAATCCAGCAGATCGCGGCGCCGACTTTTTTTGAAAGAGCGCGGGCGCTTCATATCGTAGAGCGGTTTCGCGAGTTTCGTCTCGATGACATCACTGTTGACGACTTGAACAACGTCTATGGGCGGATTAAGGGAAAGCGATCCGATGTGGCCGTTCTGATATTGGCGCATACTGATACTGTATTTTCCGCGGATACGGACTTGAGCATTCAGCGATGCGGAAACCAGATTTACGGACCCGGCATCGGCGACAACAGCGTAGGCGTGGCCGCCATGCTGGGGGCGATCAAATCGATTCAAGATTCCGGCCGCGCTCCGGACTGCGACATTTGGTTGGTCGCCGATAGCTGTGAAGAAGGTCTTGGCGATTTGCGCGGGGCCAAAGCGGCCTATGCCTGTTTGCGGCAACAAGTTTGCGCTGTGATCAACCTAGAAGGACTAGCCCTTGGTCATGTCTACAATGCGGGCATCGCGGTGCATCGATTACGGATAAGCGCCAAGACAGAAGGCGGCCACAGCTGGCTCCATCACGGCCGCCCCAGCGCGACGCACGCCGTCATGAAACTGGGCCATGAAATCGCCAGCCTGAAATTGCCGGTCTCGCCACGCACAACCTGCAATATCGGTATGATCGACGGCGGACACGCGATCAACGCCATAGCTACGGAAGCGAGCCTCTGGCTGGACATGCGGTCGGTTTGCGCGGGGGCGCTGGCCGAGCTTCGCCAACGCGTAAGTAAGCTGGTCAACCAATGCAGCCACGACGGCTTGCAATTCGAGATCGAGACAGTAGGCCAACGCCCGGCCGGTTCCATCGCCGACGATCATATACTGGTGCTGGGCGCGCTATCCTCACTGGCCGAGATTGGAATCATGGGCACGCTGGAGACGGGCAGCACCGATGGCAACGTTCCGCTCTCGCAAGGCTGTCCGGCGGTCACGATCGGCGTTACGCGCGGAGGAAACGCACACCGTCTTGACGAGTACATAGAGGTTGCGCCGATTCGGTTCGGACTCAAGCAGTTGATCACGCTTGTCCTGGCGTCCACAGAACATTACGCGAACGCCCCTGGCGCGCATTAGCGGCATTTCGAATCTTCCTCAAGTTTTTGCACAAACTTCTGTCTCCGCGGCTACGAAGAAAAAGCATGATGCGATAACCCTGTTATTCACATTTGCTCTACCAGTTCCAGCAGCCGATTGATCTCCTCGACTGTGTTGTATTGAGCGATGCCGACACGGACCAGGCCCGCGGATCGATTCAGGCGCTGCATGATCTCCAGGGCGTAATAGTCTCCGCTCCAGACAAAGACGTCATGCTCGGCCAGGCAAGCGGCGACTTCATCCGGCGACTTGCCATCCAGTTCGAAGGCGACGGTGGGAACGCGCCAGCCGAAGCGCGAGGGATCAGTAATACCAGAAATGCGCAGGCCGGGGATCGCTGACAGACCTTCGACAAGCGCGGCAAGCAAGCCGCGCTCGTATTCCTGCACAGCCATCATTCCTTGCTTCATTTTGAGCCGCCCGCCGCTAAAGCGCGGCAAGTCAGCAGCGCCGAAGCGGTCACCGATCATCTGCCAATGCCGCAGGCAGGCGAGCAGCCCGTTCCAGGTTTCATAGCTTGGGGTGCCGGTCTCCCAGCGATAGGGCGCTCGGTCTTTCGCCGGGCGCACTTTGGATACCGGCAGCTCATTCAGCAGATCTTCGCGACCCCACATGATGCCCAAATGCGGGCCATAGAATTTATAGGCAGAGCAAAGAAGAAAATCACAGTCTATTTCCTGAACGTCAATCGGGACGTGCGGCGCACTTTGAACGGCATCGACGATGTGCCAGGCGCCCACAGCATGGGCCATGGCCGCGATCTGTCGCACCGGATTGATCGTGCCAACCGCGTTGGAGGCGTGAACGGTAGCCACAATCCGGGTTTTTTCGCTCAGCGCTTCTTCCAGGGAATCCATGTCCAATGTGCAGTCAGCTGTATTCAGGTCAACCCACCTGACGCAACAGCCGCGCTCTGCCGCAATCAGTGTCCATGGCGATACATTGGCATCGTGATCCATGCGCGTCAAGACAATTTCGTCGCCCGCTTTAAGCGTAGCCGCAATGGCGCGGCTCAATGCGAAGTTCAGAGTGGTCATGTTTGGGCCGATCACGATTTCGGAAGGGCTGGCAGCGTTGAGGAATTCGGCCATTTTCTGGCGCACCCGGTCCACCATCTCATCATTTTGGCGGCTGGTGCGGAAGAATCCGCCCGAATTGGCGTTCATGGTGCGATAATATGCGCTTACGGCGTCAATCACGCTTTGAGGCGCCTGTGTTCCGGCGGGATTGTCCAGGAATATCGGTTGGCGAGCGCCCGGCGCCGGGGCCCGCAACGAGGGAAATAGATCGCGTATGCAATTGGCGTGAAAGCCCATGGGCTTATCCTTGCACTCAAGAGAATCGCGAGAACAGTACTATAGCTGGCTGGCTCAGGATAGATGTATTTTCGGCTGGGAAGTCCGCGACCATGTCTTGGTCGGCTGTGGGCGCGCGCGGTTGGAGAGAGAGGTTCACGTGGTGGAATGTCGCCCAAAACCTGTCAATTCTATGGCAATTTCGGGCGACCTGATAGGTCGCCCCTACAGTTTTCACCATAAAGGAATCTTGTGAGGCGCGTAGGTCGCGTAGACACTGACCGCCGACACTGACCGCCCTTCTGCTACGGGGTATATGGCGCGACTGTACTGTACCTATTGCGCTTCAAGCGTCAGGACGATCAATGGCGGCCCGCGCCTCCCGCGCCAAGCGCAAGAAGGTCTCGCGATAAATCATGTTTATGGCGCGCGGACGCTCCAGCTCAATCGCGATATCAGCAACCAGCCTTCCCGGGCGACTCGACATCACGACGACTCGGTCCGCCAGAAGCACCGCTTCATTGATGTCATGCGTGACCATGACTACCGTCTGTCTGTGCGCGCGCCACAAATCCAGCAGTTCCAAGCTGATCTTTTCTCTGGTCATGGCGTCCAGCGCCCCGAATGGTTCATCCAGAAGCAATGCCCGGGGCCGCTGCACGATCACCCTGCCCAGCGCAACCCGCTGCGCCATGCCTCCGGACAACTCGGCCGGGTAGGACAGCGCGAAGTCTTGCAGGCGCAACTGGGGCAGCAATTCATAAACCGCCTTATGGCGCCGCGCTTCGTCGACGCCCGCCAATTCCAGCGGCAGCGCAATATTGTCTATCACGGTGCGCCAAGGCATTAGATTGGCGTCTTGAAACATAATTGCGAGCGTAGACAGCGGGCCGGTTATTGGCAAGTCGTCGCCGGCGACGCTTCCCGATGTTGCCGGTTGCAGCCCTGCCAGCGTACGAATCAAGGTGCTTTTGCCACAGCCGCTGGGACCTACGATGCAGACAAATTCGCCGGGGGAAACCTCCAGCGAAATCGGTCCCAATGCGGGCAGGCGTCCCTCGTCCGGCGTCTTGAAATCAACGACGAGCTCGCGCAGGCTCAGCTTCACTCGCGGATACCGGCGACAAACTGATTGGAAAACGACGCGCTTAGGTCCGACGCGTCATCGCTCAACAAGCCCATCAAGCGCAGCGTATCGCTCATGGCTACCCAGGAAGACAAATCGCTTTGACCCAGCATGTCGGCGTCCCAAAGCTCAATCGTGCGGAGCAGCACTTCAAATTGTGTCAAGTCGTCCGATCCCAGGGATTCCACTAGCGTCTCATACATGTCTGTACGACTATCAGCGATCTCTTCCCGCGTTGGATCCGTTTCGAGAAAAGCTGCCTGCTGCTCCGCCAACTCCAGCAACAGGGTGCGGGATTCCGGATCTCCCGGCAAAGTCTCGACAAATGTGCCGCTAGCCAGGTAAGCATTTGCCGGATTATTGATGGTCGCTTTCAAAGCGCTGTCCAGTCCATTTACCAGGCGTTGCACCTTGTCGGGATCGCGCCCGGCAAGATCCGCGCTGACTATAAGACCATTTGACACCAGATCCACCCGCGAAGCGACCGATACAACAGTGATTCCCTCTACATCACCGCAATCACCGGTGGCAAGTCGATCACGAATCTGCAGGGGTTCGTTGTTGACATAAACGACGACCGCGTCTACGGCGCCAAGGCAAAAGACATCGGGCGCATTAAAGCCGATTTCGTTCAATTCGATATCATCTTCGCTTAAACCGGCGCTTTGCAGCAAGGTGGTCATTCCGCTATAGCTGGCGCCGAAGCGGCCGGGAATACCGACGGTCATGTCGGTCAAGTTTTCCAGGTCTACCCCGCCTTCGTCGCCGACCATGACAATGCCCACCGGGTATTCCTGGAACCACTCGTATACATAGACGACATCGCGGCCTTTAGAGCGTGCCAAAATCACCTGCTCGCCGCTTACAATGCCGAAGTCCGCATGACCAGCGGCGACCAGATCCACTACATCCGGTTCTTGCAGGTGTTCCAGCGTCACTGCAAAGCCCTGACGGGCAAAATGCCCGTCCGCGATGCCCAGGTAAAACGGGGCGAATTGAATGTTGGGAATAAAGGTCAACAAGATGCGTTCCTGAACCAAATCCGCTTGCGCGCCAACCGAAGACAGTATGATAAAGCAACTGATTAACGCTGTTCCCAAGATCTTGCGCATGATATTTGTGTCACTCCTTTTGCCAGACAATTCAACGATCGGAGCGACGCCGCCAAGCCAGCCAGCGCCATTCCAGCAGGACCACAAAACTGTACAAACTCAACGCGATCGCTGTCATCGTCAGCACCGTGACGATGACGAGCGGCGTGTCGTATTGATTGCGCGCCGAGGTCACAAGATAGCCCAGGCCGCTGCCTTGCGTCACGAATTCACCCACGACCGCGCCTATCACCGCCAAGGTCGCGCTCGTTTTGAGGCCCGCCAAAACAACCGGCAATGCGGAGGGCAATTCCAATTGTCGAAAGGTTTGCCAAGGCGTCGCGTTCAGCGACGTCATCAAGTCGCGAAGATTAGGGGAGACGGCGCGGACCGCGACAATCGTGTTGACCAGTGACGGAAAAAAGACAATTACTGCTGTCGTCACGATCTTGCTCGTCGGTCCGCTGCCAAACCAGATCACGAGCAGCGGCGCATAGGCCACAATCGGCGTCGATTGAAAGGCGACAATAACGGGCGAAAGCGTGTATTCCAACATCGGCGCCTTGGCGATGGCGTAGCCGATTGACAATCCAATGCCAAGACCCAAAATCAAGCCAAAGAACATTTCTTCCAGGGTCACGCCCAGGTGTTTGACAAGCAATCCACTTTGAATCGCCTCTATAAAGGCCTCGCCAACCGCAGCGGGCGGGGGCACGAGAAAGGCGGGATAAATCCCGGCAGTAGTCATCAATTGCCAGAGCAGCAACAAAGCGACAATCGACAGAAATGGGGACAATCGACGTAGTCGAGCCGCTCGGCGTCCGCGAAATAGTCTGCCGCGCTCACGGAACACAGAAGGCCCGCTTGTCACATGCGCGCCGCAGTTTACATGATCATTAAAAGGATTCCGGCTTGACCGGGAACCGGGTTTGGGGTTGGTCTTTTCGCCTACTTCAGCCATTCTTCGCCTCAATCGAAGCGGCCAACTCGAAGCAGGGCGACAGGCAGCGCGTCCTGAATAGCCGCGTAAATGTCGGCCATTCACGCGACCGGCGCATCAAAGCGAACAAGCCAAAGCAAAGCCCGATTGACTTGCCAAACCTTCTCCCATCCGGACTGTCACCGTCGGCTCCGGCTTCTCACCGGAATCCACCTGATTGACAACGCCGCTGCGCGATCAACAGGGTCGCGGGCTGGGCGCACACTCGCGCATCACCGCCGGTAGGGAATTTCACCCTGCCCCGAAGGTTGGTTTTGATTCGTTTGCCACTGAGTATAGCAGGAAAGCTGTAGAATGTCACTTGCATAGCGTTGGCGGGAGCACTTCAGATTATTGGCGAGCCCTATCCCGCAAAAAGCGAAGACTTGGCAAGAGCGAGCGAATGCGTGTGTCTACGCCGCTCGGTGGCCGCGGTGGTTAAATTCGTGCGAGCCTTGCGCGGGATTCACAATTTGAAGTGACTACCCAACATTGGCTATGCCTGTTGCCGGGACAGACGACGCTTCCGCAACGGCAGTATCTGTTTCTATCTCGAAATTCGCGTCAGACTTCAGCACAGTGAACAGGAAATGACCGCCTTGACCGCGGCTGTTCCCTTCAGCCCAAATGCGGCCGCCATGCGCTTCAATGATATGCTTGCAAATTGCCAGGCCCAAGCCCGTGCCGTCGTCGCCGGAGCGCGAAACATCGGCTTGATAGAATCGTTCGAATACGCGTTCTCGCAGGTCTTGTGGCACGCCGGGCCCCTTATCGAGAATCGCCACTGATACTTCGTCATCAAGTTCTGCCGCCGAAATCGTGATCGCCTGCTTGGGAGGCGACCATTTGATCGCGTTGTGGATTAAATTACCCAGCACGCGCTTCAGCTGATCGGCGTCGCACAATACGGCAAAACTCCGGGGAACATGGCTGACTATCGTCAAGTCTTTCATCTCTGCCTGCGGGATCAAGCGCTCGATGGCTTCGTCCACTACCTGGGTCAGGGTCGTCGGCACCAAGCGCATAATGGCTTCGCCAGACTCAATCATAGAAAGATCAAGCAATTCCTGAGATAGCCAGAGCAAGGCGTCGGTCTCCATGGCGATCTCTTTCAGCGACTGAATGCTCGCTTTCCGTTTGGGCCGGTCAGCATCGAGGAACAGTCCCTCGATGATCAGGCGTATACGCGTGATTGGCGTACGCAACTCATGGGAGATATTGGCGACAAGATCGCGCCGGGCCCGATTCAGGTTTACAAGATTGGTAACATCTTGCATGGCAACAGCCACAATACGCCGGTCTCCGGCGATCGTCACAACTTGCGTTCGAGCGCGATAATGAACATCTTCTATCACAAACTGTTCTTCTAGGCTGTCGTGTTCGTTCAGCGTGTATTCCACAAGGTTGGCCAGATCCCCTGAGCCGACGATTTCGCTTAGCCTTTCCCCAAGGACGGATCTATCGCCAAATAGACGTTGCGCTGCCAGATTGTACGTGACGATCACACCGGCTTCATCCAAAATCAGCGCCAAGTCGAAAGCGACTTCTGATAGCGCGGAGTGAAACGCCCGAGTCTCGCTGTTATCAAGTTCGGCTGAAATGTGTTGCCGGCGCAGCACGTCGATTTCGCTATCGCGACTGCTGACGGTTTCTTCCAGGGATTGGACCTGCCGTCGCAGCCGCAAGGCAGCATATGCCAGGAGGACAAAGGCAGCGGCGAACAAGAGCAGCAGCGATTCCATACCTAGCCCTCGAAGCGGTAGCCGACACCGCGAACCGTGCTGATGAGCCGAGGATTGGAGGGATTGTCTTCGATCTTTTCGCGCAGCCAGCGGATATGGACATCAACCGTTCGCTTGTCCACAAAATAGTCATATCCCCAGACTTTGGTCAAGATCAGATCGCGCGACAGAACAGCGTTTTTATTGCGCATAAGCTCTGCCAAGAGATCGAACTCCTTATTGCTCAGCTTGACTTCATCCCTTCCTTTGAATACTCTGCGCCCGGTGAGATCAAGCCGCAGATCCCCGGTAATCAACTCATCCTGGACCTGCCGCCGGGCAGGCGACGGGCGGCGCATTTGCACCCGTACGCGAGCCAGGAACTCGCCCAAACCGAAGGGCTTGACAATGTAATCGTCGGCGCCGCTCTCCAAGCCGACGATCTTGTCCACTTCCGTACCCCTGGCCGTTAACATGATTATGGGCACTTCGGCTGTTTTGCTGTCGTTGCGGATCATGCGACACAGGCTCAGGCCGTCCAGGCCGGGCAACATGATGTCCAGTACGAACAGGTCGAATGTTCCGCCTTGGGCATGTTCCCATCCGCTTTCGCCATCGCGCGCTGTGGAAACCTCATAGCCCTCGGCGCGCAGCTTGTCGGCGAGATTGGAGGACAGCTTCTCTTCGTCTTCGACGATCAGAATCTTCTTTGTCATGCACTTAGCCCGAACGTTGACCAAGTCCCAGTCAGCTTAACATTATAGTGCTAAATCCTTGTTAAGATACAAGACCATTCGTGTAAAGCCCAATTGGACGCGGCCTTAATATCGCGCATTTCCGCGCTGCTTGCGACTTTAGTCTTTTTGGGGCGCAATTATGAGAAGTGGTCAAGTATACCGGGGCGGAGCAACGCTGATGTCTAGTCGTCGGCGATAGCTCGGACCCCGGCTAGCGATGTCGCGCGCCTAACGGCGTCGCGGATAGCGCTTGCTACCGCTTCCGCAGCGTAGGCGCCAACAAGGCTTGTGTCCGCAGGAACTTCACCGGTAGCCAATGCGAAAATCGTATCGCCGTCGTACATGGTATGCGCGGGGTTGACCGCGCGCGCTATGCCGTCGTGGGCCATCTGCGCGACTTTCTGCGCCGCCGTTTTGTTGAGCGCCCCATTGGTCGCTACTACACCGATGACCGTAGATTCGTTGGCCGGCGCCGCCGGACTATCGCTGCATGTTGCGGCGATAGCGTCCAGTACAGAGTCAAATCCCGCGCCGTCGTTCGTCCGCAACCCCGCCAGGATCTCGCCGCGTTCGTCGTAGACGTTGCCAACGGCGTTCACAGCCATCAGCGCGGCAATCACCAAGCCGTTTCCTAAGGCAATTGAGGCGGATCCAATCCCGCCTTTTGACGCGCGCGCATTGCCGGCTATGGCGCCGACTCTGGCGCCGGCGCCCGCTCCCACGCTGCCCAATTCAACGACGCCGGTCCCAGCGTTCTGGCAGGCCTGGTATCCGGCGTCGCTATCCGGGAATACATCCTGTCGTCCAAGTCCCAAGTCAAAGAGTATGGCCGCAGGAACAATCGGCACAGTCAAGCCGCTGCGTGACTGATATCCCAGTCCGCGCTCGAGGTGCCAGCGCATGACGCCGTCGGCGGATGACAAACCGAAAGCGCTGCCGCCGGACAGCACAACAGCCGTCACCTCCGCCACCAGATTATGCGCCTGAAGCAGATCGGTCTCGCGTGTGCCGGGCGCCCCTCCGCGTACATCAACCGCGCCCACTGTCCTTGGCGGGCAAAGTACGACAGTGCAGCCGGTTGCCGCTACCACGTCCGTATAGTGGCCGACCTTGATCCCCGAGACGCGCGTCAGCGTATTGTTGTTAATCGTCGTCTTCGACATAGTATTCGTCACCGTCGCCGTCGTCTTGCCAGATGATGCGCAATTTGTCATTGCTTGCTTCGATTCGCTCGTTCGACTCCGTAAACAAGATACGCTCTGACCGCTCATAGTCCGCTGGCATTACCAGAATTTTGATCTCGCCCAGATTGCCAAGGGTAATGCCAAGCGCTGTTGCGCCGGCTTCCTGGTGGATGAGCGCGGGTATCTCGTTTGCCTTGAGTTTGCCAGCGAGAACATGCGCTTCTTGCAGGTTGTTGGTAATGTAAACCACGATCCATTGCGGACCGTCGCTTTCGTTACGCAGTTTGCGAAGACCCATGGCGTTCCCGATTCTTTATCCACAACCATTCTATCATGCCTTGTCACCAACTGAATGTAGCGCTTAGGCTCCGGTTTTCCAATGACGGCTAAAGTGATAAACTCCAAATTGATCAAGATTCTGAAGGCGGAAGCTGGGCGCATGATCAGAATCCGCCAAGTTTTTCCGAAACCGTGATCCATAATAGTTCTTACCGCAAGGAAATCAACAATAACAGGGCGCGCTTTGTTCCCGGAATCGGCGGTCGATGTCAGCTACTAAATCTCCTGTAATTCTGAAAAGAACACTTCCGTACTTGGTCATATTCGTACTGAGTTTGGTACTTTTTGTACCGGTGATGAGCACTGCATCCCGACATGTAACTGACTTTGGCGATCACATCTGGATCGCAGAGGATCTTCCAGACAGTGTTAAGCCTGTGTCATATGTCTTGTATCATGCCACCTATAGACTGTTTCAGAACTTTCTTCCTACCATCGATGCGCCGGATACCGCGTTTTTGGCGGCCATGGTTTTTATATTGCCTCTGCCTATGATCATATTCTCGCATATGTCAAATTGTTCCGCAGGAACATTCTCTGCATTCACCATCCTTTGCCTGTCAATTGCTTTGACAATTGTAGCCCCAATCACAATTTGGACCCACGCAACAATGATAGGCTATTTCAATTCCGTCGTATATCACAACCCAACGCTGATTGCCCTGCGCCTTTTCGCCATTCCAGTTTCTCTTCTTGCCCTGAAAGTGTTCAGCTACCCGTCTTATCGAGATGCAAATCATCGGCGATACACATTTCTGCTTTGCGCTTCCTTACTCCTGCTTGCGACGCAGGCAAAGCCGAGCTACACGTTTGTGTTGATACCTGGCTGTTGCGCATTCGCCGCTTGGAGAACATTGAGAGGGGATCGAGTCGATTGGAAGTTGCTTGTGTTGGGAATCTGCGTGCCGGGTTCATTGATGTTAGGCTTGCAGTACCTGATATCGTATTTCAATTACGCTGACGGTTCTACTATTTCATTCGGTGTTTTGGTGTTCTTCAGACAATGGGTGCCGGATTGGCGTGTTCCGGTACAACTGCTGCTCTCGATCGCTTTTCCTGTAACGGTATACTTGCTGTTTTTTACAGAGGCCAGAAAGCACCTCTATTTGAATCTGTCGTGGACTATATTTGCGGTGAGCGCTTTGGTGTCATTCTGTCTTTATGAATCGGGATCCCGAATCAGTCATGGAAATTTCATATGGAACAGTTATGTCACAGTTTTCGTACTGATGTTTGCGTCTATACAGTTTCTTGTTCAGCAATATGTGCGGTCTAGGCTCGCAAGGCCACAAGACTGTCAGACCACGCAGTCAAGATTGTCACTGAAACTCTCTATTTCCGTCGTTCTGTTCGGCGCTCACGTATTCTTCGGGATTGGCTACTACATTCGCTTTGTGGCCAGCTTTGGAATGTTTGAGTAGCACATGCGCCAGTATTGCCTGCCTTTGCCATAAGCTTCGTTTGCTCCAGGCGCTAGCAAGGATCGGAATCGCGGACGTAACGCTCGACGACGGCGTGTGATTCTTCCAGGTGTTTTCCGCAAGATCGATAATAATTGCGCGTCCACCAGAAGATATCGCCCATGGATCGCTCGTCGGTCTCTTGGGGGTCGTAAAGCAACCAAAAGGCCGCGTGCCTGGATACGAATTCGTCGAGCGAGCTTATGGGTAGCCCGGTCGTTTGAATAGTCATCCTGCCACCGCCATCGTAATAGATGTGAACCAGATTGCTTGGCTGGATGAGCTTCTGATAATAATCGCCTGTGATCCAGGTTATCTTGCGAGACGGATGTAAGCTGAGCACTGCTTCTGTAGATCGAACGTCAATGTTGGGATGGTAAACCAGGGTATAAAAGGGTGGCGCGTGCAGCGATTCCAGGCTCTTGCGTTTGCTAGCAATATAGGAGTTCTCGTTTTGCGAATAAGTGAAGAACGAGAGTATCCAGACAGCCGCCAGCAAGAATTGGACTGGGGCCCGCCTCGGGAGAAAATCCCAGGCGATCGCCAGACCGCTGCCCATCAATGGCGCCAACAGGAGCATATAGCGCAGGCGCTTCGGTATGAGTATGGGCTTGATTTCATTAGCCAACAACAAAACGGCAATCGCCAGAAAAGTGAGCAACAGTAGAAACTGTTGCGGCTTGCCCGGCGGCTTGCGATACCAAGCGACAATGATCAGAGCGCCGAGCGGCAGTATCCAGAAATCGTTGCTGTACACGTTACCAAGACTGACGAGTGATTCTAAGGCGTTCATGCCGCTGAAGGACTTGCTGGAGAAACCTTCCAAGCCCTTGAAAACGGTAGGCAGCCACGGCAAAAAAATCAAGCCGCCAGCGATCAAGGCAAGCGTGATATGAATCCAGCGTCGATTTTTTCGCACAAACACGAGATGATAAATGGCGAGGGCGGCCAATATGAAAATTCCGAAATAATGCAAATACAGTATCAGCCCGCAACCCAATGCGAGCGATAGCCAGGTCCGCCAATTCACTGATTCAGTTGCCTCGAGCAGGCGCCAATAGCACCAGACAATCCACACCACCAAGAATGGCAACAAGGTGTACATTCTTAGCTCGCGCGAATAAAAGAGGAACAAGGCATTTAACGAGACGATAAACAGGGCGGCAAGGGCCTGGCGGCGAAGGCGGGAAATCCCAGCGAGACGGTAAATCGCCGCCAAGGAAAGAAGCGCAAAGTAAGTCGATAGCAGTCGCAATATGAATAAATCACTGCCAGCGACTCTCGACCAGACATTTAAGAGGATGAAATACAAAGGCCCGTGCTGCTCGCTAGTCGTTGCAACGTTGGTGATCGTTTCTTGAAGTGATTGTGGCGTGTTGACGGACCGCCCAAATATGTGTGAAAGCGTCCGAAATTCGTCATGATTCGCCAAGGGTACGCGCGTCAACCCCTTTGTGCCAAAATGCCAGGCAAACAACATGCAAGCTAGGGCAGCGAGCAAATGAAGACAGGATTCGATGAGACGCGCGGAAGAGGAATCGTTGTGGATTAGCATGGGGCGATTGTACTAGAAATACAAAAAGCAGTCAGGGTACGTGTTGGCGGCGGCGCGCGCGCAGTCATGATTTGGTAGCGAGCAATCTCGTCGGTCGTATCTGTCATAGCGCAAATGGATCGGGAGTGATACGGAAGCTGCGCCTTATAGTTGGCGCAGCGCGTTGCAGAGATCAGGTTGATCGCGGGGCGTCAAGGCATGTCTAACAAAGATGCCATGTGTTCTCGTCTTAGGTGCTACCGCCAGGAAAATCCTGGCTATGTGTTATCACAAATGGATAATGCTGGTCCGCCACGCGCAGCTCATAATAGCCATTGAAGTAAAACGGATAAATATCAAATTGATGAAGCATCCATGTTTCGGCGACATGTGAGTCGATGGTCTGCCCGCTGTGAAATAGTTCAACCGTGGCGCCTGCGGGCACCCCTATTCGCACCAGATCGCCAGGCCGCGCTTCAGTAATCACCGGCGGAATGATGGCATCTATTGTCGGAATGGTATCGTTTTCGTCATTGCTAAAGAAGCTGATGCCGTTCCAAGCAACCGGAATGTGGTAAATCCTATGGTAATTATCCTTAATCCAGTTCAAGGGGGCATCCAGCGGCTGATCGAGATGCGCCTCGATCTCGATCAGCCAGAAGCGATCTATTCCCGCAAAGATCCAGTTCATCATAGCCGAAACGTCGCTTTCGTTACTCCGAGGAATGCCCGTTACATTCACTGGCTCGGCGTAAACATTTTTTGGCACATCGTAGCCGGCTTGATCCAAGTGGTAGTAGACCAGGGGCCTGCGTCCCCCGGAAATAAAATACACCCTGTCGTCCGCAGACGTAAATGCAGCGACGGCCATCATCATGCTAAGGTAATCGTCTTTGAAATAACGCGCGTCGGCTCTCTCGAGCGTCAACGATCCGTAGAACATCGTCAAGCCAATGCCAGCAATCATACCGACCAGGCACAGCCAACGTCCGCCAAGCGGCGCCGTCAAGCCAATGCCAAACCCTGCGAATACAAATGGAGCGAACAAGTTGAAATATCGCGCTTGCAGGGCATTGACATGTATGGGAACAAACGGCAAGCCCAATAACGAAATGACTGTGGGCGGCAGCAGACAACCCAGAACGATGAAGTACGTTGCGCGCGGATTATCGCGCCAGCTGAAGACGAGCCCAACAAAGAAGATCGCGGTGACAAGCGCCACATGCAGATTGTAGGCGCCCAGGTGCGTGGATGAATTGACGGAAAACGCGCCCGCCATCATCAGAAAAGCGGCCTGAGGGTCGAAGGTCGCAAATGACGGATCTTTTCGAATCAAGCCGATCGCATATGTGCCCCACAGCGTGCAAACCAAGAGTATAAGTGCGATTGCCACGTACCAATGCCGGCGTTTGGCCCCCTTGTGGCGTGGACTCAGGATCTCATGAAGTACGAGAATGCCAACTACAATCGCGCCAAAGTAATGTGTTAGCGCCGTTCCGATTCCGGCAAACGCAAACAATATTGTTCGATTGCGCAAATGGGCGTAAATCGCCAAACTTGCGAACATGGTCGCCAGTGGGTACATGCGCGCATCTTGCGACCAGTAGATGAGGTAGGGAGATGTCGTGACTAGGAGCATCGCGAGCAGAGCAGCAAGTCTTCGACTGCTTAAGCGAAGCGTAATGATGTAAACCACAGGAACCGCGATAAGGCTGGGGAGGACAGAAAGCATGCGGATCGAAAACTCGCTGCTGCCGGTTAGTCGAAGCCACAGATGAAGGAGCCAAAAGTATATCGGCGGGTGCACATCGCTGGCGATGAATTCCGTGCCCTTTAGAAAGTCCATCTGGGCTGCCCACACGGAAAAAGCTTCATCCATGCGAACGGGCCAGTCCCCCAGGTCATCTATGCGAAGGTAGAATGCCAGCAGCAAGACCAAGACCAGGAGCAACCCGCGAGCTATGTGGCGCATATTTACCTCATTAATCACGGCACAAATCGAAGGTCTCGCCTTGCTTCGCCGCTGTTGCTGATAAAGTCATCCCCATACCGTTCTCTGAGTTGATTGATAGATGCGAGTTCGTTGAACTCGTCTTTAGCGACGAGGTTCCAAAGATAGTGATTCGCCGCCGCTTCAATGAAAAAAAGGCAGAGGCGAAACTTGCTGTAACGAGAATCAAACGCACAAGAATCGCTTCAACCCGCTTCATTATCGAATATCCCCGCACACTTCAATATCGCACTATTATAGTGGCAAGAGTGGGAAAGCGCCGATCGAAAAAAGCGAAGGAGCAGTCAGTTGCCGTGTTGGCGGCGGCATACTCTCCCACATCGTCTCCAATGCAGTACCATCTGCGCTCGCGGGCTTAACTTCCGGGTTCGGGCTAGATCCGCGTGTATGTACGCGGCACTAGCCAGCAGCACACGATCGGCCTGTCGCGTGACAGGCCCTGATGGAACTATGGGCGAATTGTCCTCACGGGCCAAAGGCGCAAGAAGCGTTGAGCCGCGGCTGCGATAACCCCATTGCGCCGCGTCTCATTTGCGTCAATCCCTATTTGGTTTCCTACTCTTAGACATCACCAGGAAAGTCTTGACTATGCGTAATCACAAAGGGATAGCTCTTGCCCGCCACGCGCAGCTCATATGAGCCATTGAAATAAAAGGGATAAATGTCAAATTGATGCAGCATCCAGGTATCGGAAAGACGCGTGTCGATAACCTGCCCACTGTGAACCAAGTCGACCTTCGCGCCAGCCGGAACGCCGATCCGTACTTGATCACCAGGTCGCGCTTCAGTAACCACCGGCGGGATGATAGCCGCACTTTCGGGGATATGGTCGGTGGGATCGATACTGTATAGGCTGATACCGTTGCGCCCTATGGGTATGCGGAAGATACGGTAATAGTGATCTTCGATCCACTTAACGCGATTGCCCAGCGGATCATCGTTAGCAGCTTCAATTTCAATGAGCCAAAAGCGAGGAAAGCCGGAGAAGACCCGTCCCATCATCGCCGGCAGGTCGTCCACATGGCCAACCGGCACACCGGTAACATTGATGTAGCGCGCGTTAGCGTCTTTTGGCGCGTCGTAGCCGGCTTGATCCAGGTAGTAATTGACTTGCAGCGCGAATCTAGCGGAGATAACAAAAACCTTCTCGTCGGATGTGGTCAGCGCAGCGACAGTTGCCATCATACTGCGATAGTCATCTTTGAAGTAGCGGGCGTCCCGTTGCTCCCCTGCGAGATGAGCATTTAAGATGAGCAGCCCTGCCGTGGCTGCTAAACCAACCAAGCGCAGCCGCCGTCTTTGCAGCATAGCTGCCAAGCTGATACCCCAGCCAGCGAAGACGAAGGGCGCGCAGATTACGAAGTATCGTTCCGAGAGCCAGTTGACGTGGAAGGGGAAGAAGGGCAGCGCCACTGCAGCGATGGAGGCGGGCGGGAGCAGGCAGCCGAGCAGGATAAGAATTGCGTCGCGTCGACGGTTACACCATGTCAGCACAATGCCAAAGAAAAGGACGGCGCTAACAAGGAGCGAGGCAGGCAGATATTTCCCGATGTGAATTGATTTGTTTACAGCGAAGAGGGTTGCCATGAGCCAGAAAGTATAGATGGGCTGGAAACTGGCGTATCCTGGGTCCCGGCGGATGAGTCCGATGGCGTAGGCAGCCCAGAGCAGAAAGGCGGCGGCAATGATGCCGATTGCTATCGCGAACTGGCGGCGCCCGCAGTGGAATTGTCGCCAGTGAAAAAGGCAATGAATCGTGATGATAATGATGATTATCCCGCCAAAGTAATGCGTCAGCGTCACGCCAATTCCAGCAATCGCCAATAATGCTCCGCCTCTGAAGGAGCTGCTCGGCGGCAGCGAAAAGGACTGCCGCGCTCGCGCAAAATAATAAACCTGCTTGTCGCAATGAGTGCCGCGGTCACATAAACAGAACATGCGCAAGTAGGCGTAGAGCGCCAGCGACGCGAACATGGTTACCTGGGCGTACATGCGGGCGTCTTGCGACCATTGGATGTGGTAGGGGGACAGGGTGATGAGCAGCAGCGTCAGTGAGGCGGCAAGGCGATTTTGGTTCATTCGGTGAGTGAAAACATAGACAGTCGCAGCCGTGATCAAGCTAAAGAAAACGGCCTGTGCGCGTATAGCGAACTCGCTGGTGCCGGCTAGACGCGTCCAGAGGTGAAAGAACCAGTAGTAGAGCGGGGGGTGGATGTCGCTGGCGGTTCGTTCGGTAAAGTTGGCGAGGTCCATGTTGCTGAACCAGACAGAGAATGCCTCGTCAAATCGGACGGGCATTTCGCCCAGATTGTCAATCCTCAGACCAAATGCCAGCAACAGTACAACAATGGCAATTATCAATTGTGTTATGCGGTTTTCTTTGACGATTTGAGCAAGTTGCTTGAAATCACCGAGCATTTACTAACACCGCAAATAGCGTGACAAGAGTGCGCCAGCGAGATAAAAGAGAGCAGTCAGGGTACGTGTTGGCGGCGGCATACTCTCCCACATCGTCTCCAATGCAGTACCATCTGCGCTCGCGGGCTTAACTTCCGGGTTCGGGATGAGACCGGGTGGACCCCCGCGGCTCTAGCCACCAACACGAGTCCCAACTGCTCTCCAATCAGGTCTTGTGCCTGTCGCGAATAATCAACTCGTCTATAATGCCTGCGCGCTCCAATAGCTCCGAACACCCCGTACCATATACTACGGAAAGCCCTCGACCATTAGTACGGGTCAGCTACACGCATTGCTGCGCTTACCCCCCCCGCCTATCTAACTGGTAGTCTCCCAGCGGTCTTACTTGGTTCTACCAATGGGGAATCTCGTCTTGAGGATGGCTTCCCACTTAGATGCTTTCAGCGGTTATCCTCTCCGAAGGTCGCTACTCAGCTATGCCGCCGGCGCGACAACTGATGCACGAGCGCTTCGTCCACCCCGGTCCTCTCGTACTAGGGGCAACTCCTCGCAAATTCCCACCGCCCATAGCGGATAGAGACCGACCTGTCTCACGACGGTCTGAACCCAGCTCACGTACCGCTTTAATGGGCGAACAGCCCAACCCTTGGGACACGATTCTGCCCCAGGATGCGATGAGCCGACATCGAGGTGCCGAGCCTTGCCGTCGATTTGAACTCTTGGGCAAGACTAGCCTGTTATCCCCGGGGTAGCTTTTATCCGGTAAGCTACGGCCATTCCACTCTGTGCCGTAGGATCACTAAGCCCGACTTTCGTCTCTTCTCGACTT
>JAPOOU010000140.1 GCA_026713245.1 Chloroflexota bacterium | reverse complement strand
TGCCACAATTCGTCTTTACCGGCGTAATGCAGCCTCATCTCCTCTTTGCACTTCTGCAAATACGCTTCCGCCTGCCGATCCGCCTTGCCGTCCCAGCCATAGGACGCGAAGTTTTTCAGGTAGGCTTTCAGATCGTCATGATAATGCTGGAAAAGACCTTCGTGGCGCAGCGAGGATGCCGCGGCCGCGACCAGCTCGTCATCGCTTCCCAGCTCCAGTTGATGGCTCGACCAGCCGTACTCCAGGTCAAACGCGCTGATGTCCGGCGTCGTTTCTGACTGGATTAAGTCTGCAGGGACCGCAAAATAAGGTTTAGAGAGTGCCGCTTGCTTTCGGGGAAGGACTAAGGTGACTGCTTGAATATGATGATCTGTGGATCAATCAATAAGATAGCACCTACCATATGACGGGCCATCTAACTTAGTAGACAGGGCTCTTATCATTGGTTCTGCGTGTTCTGATTCCGGTCAATTGCCATGACACGCGCTGTCCATATCTCAGATTTCCGTCTTTCTATAAATGTTGGACAAATTCCATATCAGGTATTGGTGATTAAACCAGTCCCGTGACATCAAGTGTACGTTCAAGTCGAGATCCGAAGCCAGGAGTGACGACAATACAGTTAGCGCTATTCGTCTGGAATGCGCCTTCCCCTTCGATAAATCTACGTAATCGCCCGTAACAAAATCGTACCTAAGCAGGCGTTTATTGAGCGCGATACCATCTAATCTATAGGGCCCTCGTTCGTCAATATCCGACCATCGCGCCCACCCTTTAGGGGAGATCCACAGGTCGGGTGGATTGTGATAATACGCTACTGCTGGCTCTATGCGCTGGTGGTCGAAAGGGCTAAAGGAATCAAGAATCTGCGACACGCCAAGCTTGAAGTCCTGTATCTCCTGTATCTCCTGTATTTTCACTGTCGATGCTTCTTCAAAATAGAACAGGTCGAAACAGCGCAAAAGTACATTCTCTGGGTAGTCGGCTTCCATGGTAAATTCATCCCAGGGCGTACAGTACAAACCATTGTAATAGTCTATGGAAGCGATGATATGAGTCGACAAATCAACGATATGCAAAAACTCTTCATTCATAATGTAGACCAAGTTTGCATCTCTTATAACATGAATATGGGTATCGCTTTCCGCCTCATATTCCCCGAGCCCCAAGTCAGCAATCCCGCCTTCGAAAGCACTGAATATCTTAAACTCGGTTGGAATATAAGACGGAGTCTGGATTTGAGAAGGATTATCCAATTCTGACCAGGTACTTCCTAAATCGCTGGAGTGGTACCAATCCCCGTCCCCACTGAAATTCTGCTCTTCATAAAATTCGTGCGGCGGACCAAACAAGACAAGAACATCCGCATCGGGCAATGGGTCGTCATCAAGTGACATCACTGTAACTTCGTTATCATCCTCAGGCTCCGTTTCTGGCGCGGCGTCTTGGGCTATGCCGGATGGAACTATGACGATTAGCCAGAAAATGGACAGCAAGAGCCGATTCATGTCCCAAATTTACTCCGATAAGATGACTTCAGTCCGATGCAGCCAGGTTGCCGAAGGATCAAATTGCCTTTCGAGATGCTCGAATCCGCGACGTCTGTTATATACATATAACTGGTCCGCCCCCTCGTCTATGACCTGCGTGTTTTGATTAAGCGCGTCTGGCGACGCATTGCCTTGTTCAAATCGCCCTCTTTGCTGAACATTTCTGTTTCTCAGCGCAAGACCACGATTGATCGCATTTACCAGATCTCCGGTGAAGTATCGGGCTGGATTGACGATAATCAAAGGCTTGTCCCGGCTATCACTATAATCACCTGTTGTACCGTCTAGATCAACCGTCCCCGTTACGTGTATTCTCGTTTCAAGATGCAAATGTTCACCGGCAGGACCTTCTTTGGATTTGCCGATACTGCCGATCGTCTGGCCCTCCATTACATGTGTTCCTACTTCAATGGAACTGGGATCCAAGTGTGCATAAAGAAAGTACGTGTTTCCCGTTCGGACAATGATATAGGCGCCCTCGCCGCCTTCCGCAAGCCAACCGGATGCTATACGCCGGCGTATATGGGTATTCTCAACGGAACCATCCAAAGCAAGCTGCCGGGGATCCAACACCATGCCGCTATTCTCAAGACTCTCAACTTCCGATCCATATGTATCATAATCGAAGTCCGTTTGACCTGGAATGTAAATGCCGACGACTTCACCCGACGTCAGCGAGATCACGTCTGTACCGGCGGGAGCAAAAAAGTCTATGCCAGGATGTCGATAATCGACCATAGTGGGATATAGCGTTGGGTTTCTCACAGCGAGTTGTATGATCTCAGTTTCTCGCGGGTCTTGCGCGACCGGGAAAATATCCACTTGCCCAAGCGGATTGGTTCCAAAAGACCTTTTGACTTCTTCCGAAGTCGGAAACGGCTGATTGCTTTCTTCAGCAATTTCAAGATTGGCGATGTCAGCATCTAGAGCCATGAATTCCGGATTATCCCGGAGATCTAGCCACAGCTGATTCCCGAACTCGGTTTCGACCAACACAACGTAAAAGTTGAAGTGAGATCTCCCCAATACCTCGAATTTGGTCTGTCTGTTGAATTGAAAAGTTTCATTCTGATCCAAGACAACTTGTTCATGGAGGGTCGAAGCCTTCAAAGACCCTTCAAATTGTATCTCCACAGGCGGCTCATCCTCATGAAAAACGTAATCCGCCGGATCAACCGCTTCCGCCAGTACCTGCGCCTCATAAGCCGCGCGTGATTCCTCATCTTCCTGCGCCGATGGCAGCGCCACGTAATCGGGATTATGAATCACTTCAACAAGCTTCATTTCGTTTCCGTAGCGCCGGTAGTGATATTGCAAGCCGGAGGGCGTGACCAGGACCAGGAACAAGGCGCCCAGGTCAAGCGCCGCACCCAGGTCATCGTCTGATGCCGGCGAGTTGTTGGGGTGATTGTGGATGAGCGCGATATCGCGCCCTTCCAGCATCCGCTTGTGTTCGTCCTGCAAGTAGACAGCATGTCGGCTGCCGGCGCGCAGAAATACTTCATCGCCGCTGTTCAGGTCAATCGCCCGCGCGCTTTCATAGCGGTCGTTCGTCAGGTCTTTGATGTTGCTCTGCATGACCTGCCAAGCCCGCTGATCCGATTCTTCAACCAATCCCCAGTCGGCGAAGCGTCCCATGTACTCGTCGAAACTCAGATGCCCCGGGATGCCCTCGTGTTTCACGGCGAGCAACATGCTGCGCACCAGTGGAACATCTTCAGTGCTTAAGAGGTAATCGATTCTCAACTGTTGCTCATCGGATAGCCTTTGCACATCCGCCCGCTCAAAAGCTGCCTGCGCTTCCTGATAATCGATATCATCCGGCAGCAGCTCGTTTTGAATATGCTCTTGATATCGACTTTCTATGTCCCTGGCTTTATCAATGTCGCCGGATGTATAAGCGACCAAAGGGATATGAATATTGGGGCGCGGCAACGGAATGATCGTGTTATTCGCCGGTTTCCCTCCCGGCCTTTGACTATCCGGCCGTGGGTCGTAGCTCGGTGGGCGCACTGGCGGTGGCGGCAAGCTAATGCCTCCAGTAGTCGAGGGCGTTGACGTGTGCGGACCCACTGGCGGTGGCGGCAGGCTAATGCCGCCGTTAGTCGGGGATGTTGACGCGGGTGGCTTCGGGTCAGGTTTTACGTAAACGGTAAGATAAGACGGTAGATATGATGACGGTTTTGGCTTTGGTTTTGTTGGCTTGCTGCTGCCACCGCCGGATCCGGGTGTAAACATCTTCTTGGACATCGTCTTCCTCCTAAATCATCGCGTAGATTTGTGAATGCCCCCGCTGCCTTTGCCCTGTCACAAGCCAATCGGCGCGGCGCAAGTCATGATTTAATCTAACTAGCTGCTATGATAGAACGCTTGTTCTATTTCGCAAGCAGCAATTGCAGGATTGACGTAAATTAGGCGGATATATCGTCGTCAATTGCCGCTCGTGCCCCCCGATCCGCCGCATTCTGCGATAACTGCTTTTCTCACGCTTTTCAACATGGCGAACCTAAGTAAAATACCCCAAATTCGTCGAAACAGGAGAACACATATGAAGACAGCAACTGGCAATTTCCCGCTGGGCTGGCGGCGGCGCAACTTCAACTGGGAGCAAGACCTGGACGGCATGATCGCCTGGGCGCTTGCGAACGATCTGGAGGTCATCGATCTGGGACGCGATGCCGATATTTGTACGCAAGCGGTAGTTGATGCCGGCCTGCGCGTCGGCAGCGCCGATCTGCCCGCCGGGGGCGAGATGATGTCGCCAGATGCCGGCGCGCGGGCAGACGCCGTCGCCCGCAATGCCGCATACATCAGAGATTGCGCCGCCGCCGGCGCCAAGACCTTCTTCATCTGCATGATACCGGAAGACCCGACTCGGAGTCGCGCCGAAAACTTCGGCTATATGGTCGAGAGCTACGGCGCGCTGAAGCCGACCTTCGAAGCGCATGACGCTTACCTGGTGATTGAAGGCTGGCCCGGTCCCGGGTCGCTGGTTTGCACGCCGGAGACCTACCGCGCCTTTATCGAACAGGTCGGTTCGCCCAATATGGGCGTCAACTACGATCCCTCGCACCTCGTGCGTATGGGCATCGACCCGATTCGCTTTCTCAAGGAATTCGTGGGTCACGTCTTCCATGTGCATGGCAAGGATTGCATGATCATCGACGAGAACCTCTATCAGTACGGCAACCTGCAAGAAGCGACATTTGGCAGGCCCTACAAATACGGCGGCATGAACTGGCGCTACACTATACCCGGGCACGGTGTCTCCGACTGGAAGATTATCCTGAATATCTTGAAGGACAACAACTACGGCGGCTGCGTCAGCATCGAGCTGGAAGATCACTTCTACGATGACACGGAGTACGATCAGAAGCAGGGCGTGCTGCAAGGCGTGAAGTTCCTGGCCGGGTCCTGACAGGCGGGTTGCCTGGCCGTCGTCTGGCGCCCAATGAAATAATAGAAATTGTATAGAAGTGCCAAGGGGCGACTCGCTGAGTTGCCCCAAATAATACAAGGAACAGAAAAAATGAAAACTACAGCAGTAATCGGCTTGGGCAATATGGGTATTGGCATGGCGAAGAATCTGCTCCAAGCCGGCTTTCCGGTGCTTGGTTATGATCTTCGCGCGGATCGGCGGGACCTGCTGTCGGCAATGGGCGGCAGGCCTGCCAGCGATTTGGCGGATCTGGCCGGGACGAATGTCGTCTTTGTCATGGTCATGAGTGGCGCGCAGGTACTGGATGTGGTCGGTACCTTGAAAACAATTCTGAACGATGGCGCTACCATCATCGTCACCGCCACCATTGCGCCAGCGGAAATGCGCGTCGTTGACGAATCCTTGGCGGGCTGCAAGCTCAATTTGATCGATAGCCCGGTCAGCGGCGGCAAGTTCGGCGCGGATGCGGGTACATTGACGATGATGGTAGCTGCGGCTGACGAGGTATTCGCGGCTAATCAGGATGTGCTGAACGCCGTGGGCGAGCAGATCTTCCATGTAGGCGCATCGCCCGGGATGGGGCAGACTGTAAAAGCGTCCCTGCAAGCCTTGATTGGCGTGACCTTTGTCGGCATCTTCGAATCGCTGGCGATGGGCGCAAAAGCCGGTATCAAGTGCGAGACGCTCTACGAAGTCTTCGGCAGCACCCACGTTGGCAATACGCCCTTCTTCAAGAATTGCGCCAAGCTGATCATGGACCGGAAATTCGAAGATACTGGCAGCCACATCGGCACCATGTATAAAGACTTGGGCATCAGTCTGGCGATGGCGCGGGAAAACGGCATGTGTCTCTTCGCCACCAGCACGGCCTACGAATTGTTTCAAGCCGGCATATCGCTCTACCCCGAGGGGGACAACTGGTCAATCGTCAAGTTGTTGGAGCAGATCTCGGGGACTGAAGTTCACTGGTGAATACAGAACACGATTGGCGCGGTGCGGATAGACGCGTCCCGCGCGTGTATTCGGAAGACGTGAGGTCAGAATGGCGAAATTAGGCGTGATCACGGACGGGATCAGTCGCGAATTCGAACATGCGCTGAGCGTGATGAACGAATTCGACTTGAAGCATGCCGAGCTGCAGTTCCTCTGGGACAAGGAAGTCGGCGATCTTGATGACCGCCAGATGAACCGCGTTCAGCAGTTGATCAAGGCGCATGACGTCTCGGTCTCTTGCATTTCCCGGCATATCTTCGGCGGCATGTCTGTCGGCAGTGCCAGCAGGCAATCGGCGGACTATCAAGCGCATCTTTCCGCGTTGGAGCGTTGTATTGATATGGCCAAAGTTTTGGGCTGTCCGCGCGTGCGCATCATGGCCTTCCGCAAAGAGATGATCTTGTTCGGTAGCCACGGCGCGGAGGAATGGAATGTGGCGACAGGCGCCTGGGACAAGTTGCGCCAATTGGTGGCGCCAGCGGTTCAAATCGCCGAAGATCGTGACATAACGCTGGTTGTGGAAACCGGCAACAATGCCATGATCACATCGGCTTATCTGGCGCGCAAGCTTATCGACGAGTTGGGTTCCCAGCGGCTGAAGGCGCTGTGGGATCCGGCAAACAGCCTCTATTGCGCGGAAGTCCCCATTCCCGATGGCTATGAATTGCTGCGCGGCGGCTACCTTGGTCACGTCCATCTCAAAGATGTTGCCGTGGAAATCGCCAAAGCGACCGTCACCTGCAAGCAGATGGGCAGTGGACATTTGGGACCCTATTTGCCGCGGATCGCCGCTGCGCTACGTGAAGATGGCTATGACGGCGCCATCTCGCTGGAGTCGGTTTATCGTCCGCTGGGCGGCACATTCGAAGATGGATTCCGCGCGTCTATCGGGCGCATTCAGGAACTCTTCGGCTAAACAACGTCCGCGCCATGCAGATACGGCGCCAGGCACAAGGCGCCGCAGCAGCAGCTAGTCAACATGCAATCGCTTGCCGCGCCGATTGCGCTATAATGGGGCGCAGGTTCAAGCTGACGAGGAGGACTCATGGCCATCCCAAAGAAAGAATTCGGACGAAGCGGGCATCTCAGCACGCGCTTGCTTTTCGGCGCGGCGGCTTTCAGCGATGTCACGCAGGACGAAGCCGACCGCAGCATGCAGATGCTCATCGACAATGGCGTCAACCACATCGACACGGCCGCGAGCTACGGCGACTCGGAAAAGCGACTTGGCCCCTGGATGGAGAAATACCGCGGCGATTTTTTCCTGGCCACTAAAACGGGCGAGCGTAGCTATGACAAAGCGAAAGCCCAGTTCGAGCGCTCGCTGAAAAGGCTGCGCGTGGACGAGGTCGATCTGATCCAGTTGCACTATCTCGTTGGCGCAGAAGAATGGGAAGTGGCGATGGGACCGGATGGCGCGCTGAAGTATTTGCAGGAAGCGCGCGAGCAGGGTTTGGTGAAGTACATCGGTGTGACCGGCCACGATGTCGCCATAGCGGGTATGCACCTGAAGAGCATTAAGCACTTCGACTTTGATTCGGTGCTGCTACCCTACAACTATCCCATGATGCAGAATCCAACGTATCGCGCCGCATTTGAAGAAGTCCTGCGGATATGCCGGGCGGAGAAGCGCGCTGTGCAGACGATCAAGTCCATCACGCGGCGTCCTTATCCCGGCGAGGGGCGCAGCCATGCCACCTGGTACGAGCCGCTGACCGACCAGGCCAGCATCGACAAAGCCGTGCACTGGGTCTTGGGCAACGAAGATGTCTTCCTCAATACCGTGGGCGATATCACGCTATTGCCGATGGTCTTGGATGCGGCGCATCGCTTTGAACAGCGCACGCCGGACGCGGTTATGCGGGAGATGGTCGAGCAGGGCAGTATGGCGCCGCTGTTTGTTTAAGTAAATAGAGAATTCGACAGCCGCGGACTATGTTGCAGTCCGCGATGCTCTTGGATTCGCTACACCGACTAGTGTAAGGTTATCGGTACGATTTGGTGGAAACACTATTGGTGATTGCGCTGTTCGTGTCATTTATCTATGCCTTTGCGTTAGTTGCCACTTTAGCGGTTGATCTCGTTTTCGGTCGTTTCAAAAGACTAAAGAGCTTGAGAACCAATATGGACGAGGCTCGCGGTGAACTCGACAAAAGACGCAACCGTAGCGACAGATTCTGGGAGACAATATAAGGTGAGTAATTCGAACCGCGACAATTTGTATCTCGATATTGATCGCGGTCCTTCGATTCATTGCTGCGCGGTATGCCTCGCAGAACGAAGGCAACCTGAGAGATTCGTTTGAGAACCTTTATAAGGCTATAGCGGACATAAGTAAGACTAAGTTAGTCGTGCAAGGAAAACGAGTGAGCTGTAGGGGCGGCACGCTGTGCCGCCCGTTCCTTCACACACTGTTTGCGGGCGTTTCAGCGAAACACCCCTACATCGCCTCCTGTTTGGCAGGCAAGAGCTTAAACCTCGGCGCCCTCGATGTCCGCGGTGGTTAATTGCCAGTAATCAGAAAATCCACCCGCCGTCGACGAAAAACTTGACAAGCCCTTAAAGCCGGCTTATACTTCTTGAAACCGGTTTCAAGAAGAAGAGCGCGGCCCATGAGCAACAAGCTCACCATTCAACGTATCGCGGAATTGGCGAATGTCTCCAAGGCAACTGTCTCTCGCGTGCTGAATGAATACCCCCATGTGCGGCCGGAAGTCCGCGAGAAGGTGCAAAAGGTCATCAGCGAAACCGGCTATCAGCCCAACAATATCGCACGCCTGCTGGCCTCGGATCGATCCAGCATCATCGGCCTGGTGATCTCCGCCAGCGCGCAGATGGTCTTTAACGATCCCTACTTCCCGGCCTTGACCGAGGCCATCTCCAGCGGCGCTGCCGACAACAATTTGATTCTTTCGCTCTTCGTTTCTTACACCGAAAAGCAGGGCAGGGATACGCTCAACGGCATCCTCGCCGCCGGCTTGTTCGACGGACTCATCATCACGGCGGATCACAAGGGCGACGCCATTATCGCGCAGCTTCAAGAAGCCGATATTCCCTTTGTTTTTATCGGACGGCCGAGCGAAGCGGAAGGCATCAACTATGTGGATGCCGACAATGTGAAAGGCGGCTATCTGGCGGCGTCGCACCTTATTGACCTGGGCTATCGCCGCATCGGGACGATCGCCTCCGACCAGAATACCGCTGGCGACGATCGCCTGGCGGGTTACCAGTCGGCGCTGAGGGAGCGCGGCATTGCCATCGAAAAGGATTTGCTTGCTTATGGCGACTATACGCTGGAGAGCGGCTATGCTGCCATGAAAGAGTTGATCCGACGCAAGCCGGAGGCGGTATTTGTGGCGTCGGATACGATGGCGCTTGGGGCCTTGCGCGCCCTGCGGGAAGCTGGTTTGCGCGTTCCGAAAGATATCGCCTTGATCAGCCATGACGATCTGCCCCCGGCCATTCAAGCCGACCCGCCGCTGACGACGGTGCAACAGCAGATCGCCACGACCGGCCAAATGGCAGTCGAGAAACTGGCGCAGATCATCATGACCGGCAAAGCCTATCCGGCGCAGCACATCATCAACCCGGTTAAGCTGATTGTCCGCGCCAGTTGTGGCGCGGCGCAATTAAATTGAAGATCGCTAGTCGAAAGGGGATAGCATTTGGAAGGTACTTTTTCTCAGTTTTTGAAACCGGTTACAGGCCGCGGTCGGTCAAGCGGGCAATCTATCAGGGATATTTTTTGCCCACAAGTGAAACCGGTTTCAGGTTTAATGCTTCCATTCATTTAGTTAGGTTTTAAGGAGAAGGACATGCGTAACACCAGAATCACCCTGTTCACCCTGTTGAGCCTGTTGCTGGCGCTGGCAGTTGGAGCGGCGCAAGCGCAGGACCGCGTCAAGATCCGCTGGTACGTTGGTTTGGGCGCTGGTACGGATGCGCCGCTAGTCGCCGCGCAGGAAGAAATCGTGGCCGATTTCAACGCCGCGCAGGACGAGATCGAACTCGTGCTGGAGATCGTCGACAACGCGCAAGCCTATGACGTCTTGAGCACGCAGATCGCGGCCGGCAACGCGCCCGACATCGTTGGTCCCATGGGCATCCGCGGCCGCGCCTCCTTCCCGGGCGCCTGGCTGGATCTGATGCCCATGATCGACAGCAGCGGCTATGACCTCAGCGACTTCGACCCGGCCCTGATCGATTTCTACAGCGTGGAAGGCGAGGGCCAGCTGGGCATTCCCTTCGCGGTCTTCCCGTCTTTCCTGATGTACAACATTGAACTCTTCGACGAAGCGGGCATCCCCTATCCGCCCAGCGCTTACGGCGAAACGTACGTCGATTGGGAAGGCAGCGAACATGAGTGGAATACCGATACGCTGCGCGACCTCGCCATGATCCTGTCGGTTGACGCCAATGGCAACGACGCCACCATGGGCGAATACGATACCGGCAATATCGTACAGTTCGGTTACGGTAGCCAATTCACCGATGTGCGCGGGCGCGACACGCTCTTTGGCTCGGCCAACTACGTTGACATGGACGGCAAGGCCGTGATTCCCGACGCCTGGCGCGAAGCGGAACACTGGTATCACGACGCGATGTGGGTTGATTATTTCTACCCCAACGGCGTCTACGGCGGCAGCGAAATCATGGGCGGCGGCAGCGCCAACTGGTTCGATACCGGCAATATGGGCATGATCACAATCCACCTGTGGTACCTGGGCTGGGGCACCGGCAATCTGGACGCCGCCTGGGACTTTGCGCCCGTGCCGTCGCACAATGGCGTCACCACCGCCAAGCTGCATGCCGATACCTTCGGCGTGCTCAAAAGCAGCGACAATCCCGAAGCGGCCTTCACGGTTTTGACTTATCTGCTCGGCGAGCGCGCGGCTGATTTGACCAGTCTCTACGGCGGTATGCCAGCGCGCTTGAGCCTGCAAGACAGCTTCATCGAGCGCACCGTCGCCGCGCAGGGCGCCGCCTATCCCGATGTCGATTGGGCGAGCTTGAATTGGGACGTTGTCCTGGCTGGTTTGCAGCACCCGGACAACCCGAATCACGAAGAGGGCATGCCCAGCTTCCTGGAAGCCAGCGCGCGCTATAACGAATATGGCCAACTGGTGGATAACAACGCCGACGAAGACATTGATGCCGCGCTCGACGCGCTGCAAGCGGACCTGCAAGGGATCTTTGACGCAGCCGGCTAGACAACGATAGCCGCTCGGCGGCAGCGAAAAGGTCCCAGGAATGTCGCGCTCACGCAAAATCGTAAGCCTTCCCGTCGCATGAGCGACGCGGTTAACGTAAACAGAAGCAACAATCTTGTCCGGCAGATACCGCAGCGCGGTATCTGCCGGGCTCACCCCGACATACCTGGATTTAGGGCATGAATCATGGATATGTTCTCTGAGCTTGATGCCGCGCGCGGAACACCGAGGCTGATAGACATCCGGGCAGCCTTTCGGATGACCGGCGCGCAGCGCGCGGAGGCGAAGTGGGGCTTGCTGTTCATCAGCCCCTGGTTGATTGGCTTCGCTATTTTTTACCTCGTTCCGATGGTTGTCTCTCTGCTCTTCTCTCTCTACGATTTCACCTTGTCCGCGCCCGATGAAGCGCGCTTTGTCGGCCTGCAAAATTGGTCGCGCATGCTGCTCGACGATCCCAACACCTGGGAGACGCTTTTTGTCACTTTCAAATTCGCTTTGATTTCGCTGCCGATAGGCATGGTATCGGCATTCTTGCTGGCCGTCTTGCTCAATTCGCAACATCTGATCGGCCAGAATATCTTCCGCACGCTTTTCTATGCGCCGACGATGGTGCCGCTGATCGCCGCGATCTTGATCTGGTCGCGCGTCTTGAATCCGCAGACCGGCTGGCTGAACCAGTTGATCGAGGTCGTCGGCATCGAGGCTGCGGGCATCAACGGTCTGCGTTGGCTGGACGACCCCAATTTGATCTACATCGCCTATACATTCATCGGCCTCTGGGGCATCGGCAACGCCATTCTGATAAACCTGGCGAGCTTGCAAGGGGTGCCGACCGAGCTATACGAGGCGGCGTCAATTGACGGCGCCGGGTGGCTGCGCCAGTTGTGGTCGGTCACGATTCCAATGGTCACGCCGGTTATCTTCTACAACCTGATACTAAGCGTCGTGGGGCTGCTCCAGTTTTTCATTGTGCCCTGGGTTTTGAACCTGGGCAGCGGCTATCCCGAAGGCAGTACCAACTTCTACATGATCTATTTCTACAAACAAGCCTTTACCTTCCAGAATATGGGTTACGGCGCAACGCTGGCCTGGTTCATGTTCATTATCGGTCTTGCCATAACCATCTTTTTGTTCGCGACAGGCCGCTATTGGGTCTACTATGCCGGGGAGAGCAAATAAGATGGCTATGAAAAAGAAAAAGAACGACTCATTGACAGAATTCGAGATCGCCAGGAGGCGCCGCAACCTGCTCTTGCAGGCCGGCATCACCCTCTTCGCTTTGATCATCCTGGGCGTCTATCTGATGCCATTGCTCTATGGCATGGTCACGTCCTTGAAGACCAAAGCGCAAACGGCCGATCCCTCGGCGCCGCTCCTTCCTTCCATCGCCGTTTCCATTGATTATGAAGGCAAGAACTACGACGTTTTGCAGGTGCCGACGGAATCGGGCATAAGCGAGTGGGCGCTGGTCAAAAAGGGCAGACGAGCCAGCCAATTTGTCGACCCGGGCAATCCCGATGCCGGGCTTATCGATTGGGAAGGCAATTGGCGCGCCCTGGAGCCGGTGTGGGTGCCCTCGGTACAATGGGACAACTACCCGCAAGCCTGGAATACCATCGATTTCGCACGCTTGCTCTTTAACACGCTGGTCTACGCCTTTGTGACCATGATAGGCACGGTCCTGGCTTCGTCATGTACCGCCTACGGCTTCGCGCGCTTCAACTTCCCCTTCAAGAATCTGCTCTTCATGGTCTTGATCGGGACGATCGTTTTACCGCCGGCAGTGACCCTGGTACCGACCTATGCCTTCTTCGTGAATGTGCTGGGTTGGGGCGGCACCTGGCTGCCGTTGATCATCCCGCAGATGTTCGGCAATGCCTACAACGTCTTCTTGCTGCGGCAGTACTTCCTGACGATCCCAAAAGAAATGGAAGAAGCCGCGCAGATCGACGGCGCCGGACGTATCCGCACCTTTGTATCGGTCATCTTGCCGCAGGCGGCGCCCGCCCTCACGGCGGTCTCGCTCTTCCATTTCTTCTTCGCCTGGAACGATTTCTTCGGACCGCTGATCTACCTGGCGGGCAATCGCGACGCCAATCCGATCACGGTTGGCTTGACGGAGTTCAACGGCCTCTACAGTTCAGAAACGCAGTTGATCCTGGCCGCGGCGATCATTTCTATGATATTGCCACTGGCGATCTTCTTCATGGCGCAGCGCGTTTTCATACAGGGCATCGTCATCACGGGCGTTGACAAATAGAAGCCGCGCGGCGCGTAATCGGCGAAAAGGACTGCCACACACTAAAGACTACGAACTCGAAAGACGAGACCTGTAGGGGCGATTCTTGAATCGCCCGCATACGGAATCCCTAGTCAGCTTCGGGCGACCAAAGGGTTGCCCCTACGGGTTCAGAAATTTGAGAACAGCTCAGCGAAGAATCTGCGAGACGCGCAAACTTGAAAGGCTAGTCCGCTACTGATGAAAATGAGCCTAATTCGCGTCTCTTGCCTGCGGGCGGCTCAGCGAGCCGCCCCTACCACCGTCTTTTTTGTTGGAAATCAGACGTAATGGCGCGGGACATTACTTGGGAGGCACTCCCTTTCCTCGTTGCTACGGGGCATCTGCGGGAGATGGGGTAGAAAATGCGCAATTTCATAGCAATCAAACTTAGCTGAAGGAGCGACATGACAGCAACAGTGGAAAGTAACCGACAACGAGGAATGTCAGACGCGGAAGTCGCGCGCAAGGTTGACCATCTGTTGTCGCAGATGACCCTGGAGGAGAAGCTGGGTCAGATGACGATGGTGGAAAACAACAGCGTCGAGCCGGCTCAAATTGCTGAATTCTTTATCGGCTCGGTGTTGAGTGGCGGCGGCGGCAATCCGACGCCGAATACGCCCGAAAACTGGCGCGCCATGGTTTGCGCTTTCCAAAAGGCCGCATTGGAAACTCGCCTGGCGATTCCGCTCATTTATGGCGTGGATGCCGTGCATGGACATAACAATGTCAAAGGCGCGGTGATTTTCCCGCATAATATCGGGCTGGGCGCCAGCCGCGACGCCGACCTGGTTGAACGAATCGGACGGGTGACAGCGCGGGAATTGCTTGCCACCTCAGTGCACTGGACATTCGCGCCCTCCGTATCCGTCCCGCAGGACCTGCGCTGGGGACGAATTTACGAGGGATACAGCGAGGATAGCAAGCTGGTCGGGGACTTGGGAGCGGCGCTGGCTCGCGGCTTGGACGGTCGCCGCGCCGATGGCGGCAGCGGCGTGCTGGCATGCGCCAAGCACTTCGTCGCAGACGGCGCCGCCGGATGGCGGGAAAGCCCCATAGGGGAACATGCGCCACAGCAAGGCAGCACTGCGCCGCCTCAAGACCTGTCGCCCGCTGCCCAGCCCGATGCCGCGCTGGGACAGTGGCAAATCGATCAAGGCATATCCAGGATCGACGAAGCGACCCTGCGCGCGCAGCATTTGATGCCCTATCAGAAGACCATCGACGCCGGCGTCGGGAGCGTGATGGCCTCCTACAGCACTTGGGACGGCATCAAAATGCACGCCCATCGATATTTGCTTAAGGACGTACTCAAAGGCGAATTGGGCTTTGCCGGTCTGGTGGTCACCGATTGGATGGGGATCAATCAGATCAATTCGGATTATTACAAATGCGTGGTCGCTTCGGTGAATGCCGGGATCGACATGGTCATGGTACCCTACGATTTCCGCAGCTTCATTTCCACCTTGAAAGAGGCGGCGCGGCAGGGCGACGTAGCACGGGAGCGTATTGACGACGCGGTCCGTCGGATCCTGCGCGCGAAGCTGGCTCTGGGCTTGTTCGACCAGCCAATCGGCGACAAGTCCCTCCTGGAAAGCCTGGGATGCGCTGCGCATCGTCAAGTGGCGCGCGAGGCTGTGCGAAAATCGCTGGTTTTGCTGAAGAACGATAGTCAGTCGCTGCCTTTGTCCAGGGACCTGCCGCGTTTGCTTGTCGGCGGTCGCGCCGCCGATGATATTGGCCTGCAATGCGGGGGCTGGTCGATCACCTGGCAAGGCGAAGCCGGCGCTACCACAACCGGGACCACGATTCTTGAGGTCATTCGCGCGACCCTCTCCGATTCTACGGCAATCGACTATTCGCCGGATGGGCAATTTGCGGACGATGCTCGCGCCGCGGTCGGGATCGTGGCGCTGCACGAAGAGCCCTATGCCGAAGGCTTTGGCGATCGCGCGGATCTCGCCCTGTCACCGGACGAGATTGCCCTGCTGCAACGTACGCGCGAACGCTGCGATCAACTCATCGTTGTGCTGATCGCGGGTCGCCCGCGCATTATCACCGATCAGCTTCCGCTGCTGGACGCGCTGGTAGTCGCCTGGCTGCCCGGGACAGAGGCCGACGGCCTGGCGGATGTCCTGTTCGGCGATTTTCCCTTCACGGGAAAACTGCCATTTAGCTGGCCCCGTTCGATGGAACAGATCCCGTTGGCGGCGCTGCGAGCGAGCGACGAAGCGCCCTTGCGCGAATGTGGATATGGTTTGACGTGCTGAGAATACATGCCCTTTCGACCGGCAATTGATGGAGGAAACATAATGCGAATTAGATATCATTTGATCTTGGTTTTACTACTGGTTCTGAGCTTGTGGACCTGGGTAATTCATGCGCAAGAAGCCGGTGGCCGGGTCATTGACGACTTTGAAATAGCCGAGGTCTTCGAGGGGCGCGACAGCCACAACAACGCCATCGGTCACGCGCCCTGGGGCGACCAGCCGGGCAATGTCTCGCTTGGTCTGGCGACTATGGAACACGCCGATGTCAGTTCGACAGTCTTGGCGATCAACTACGATATTGGCGGCTGGGGCGGTTTCACCCATGCTTTCACCGATAGCGAAAACTGGCTCAGCCAAGACTGGAGGGCCCATAACGCCCTGAGCTTCTGGCTTCACGGCAACAATACCGGCGGTACGATACAAGTAGAAATCTTTGACAATCGCAATCCCAATCTCAATAACGATACCGCCGAGCGCTGGTTCTATCGCATTGCTGATGACTACGAGGGTTGGATGGCTTTCAGTATTCCTTTCCGCAGCTTCCAGCGGCGGAGTGACTGGCAGCCCGGCGGCGCGCCCGATGATGGCCTGGGTCTGGACAAGGTCTCCGCTTACGCCTTCGGCTTCCCCGCCGGCACGGGCGCGCAGACGGCCTACCTGGATGACGTGCGGCTCGTCACGCTGGGGGTGGATCCTCTGGCTGTGGAAGACTTCGAAGAGTACGAGCTCTTCCTGGCGCAGGACAGCTTCGGCAATGACATCGGTTTCGCGCCTTGGGGCGATACGGCGGGCAACGTTGAGTTGCGCTTGACCGACGCCAAACGCAACGGGCAAGAAACCAGAGCGCTCAATGTCAACTACGATATCGCGGCCTGGGGCGGCTTCTCGCATGTATTCAACGATGGCGATAACTGGACGAGCCGGGATTGGCGCGAGTTCAATGCCATTAGCCTCTGGTTCCTGGGCAGCAATACCGGGGGCGCCGTGCAATTAGAGATCTTTGACAATCGGGATCCAAAGCGCGATGGCGATAGCGCCGAGCGCTGGTTCGCTCGTTTCGATGACGACTCCTACGGCTGGCAACAGTTGGAGATCCCATTCGCAGACTTTGACCGGCGGAGCGACTGGCAGCCGGAGGGCGCGCCCGATGACGGCTTCAACCTCGATGCGGTATCGGGTTATGCACTTGGATTTCCCGCAGGCACGGGCGGATCCTTCGCCATTATCGACGATATCGAGTTGATATTCATGCCCGGCGTCGACTTGCCCGAATTGCCGGAGCAAGAGGCGGCTGTAGCCGAAGCGGCGGATGCGCCGGCGCTTGCGCAGCCGGCGGCGGTCAAGTTGAACGAAGCCTTGCTGGAGCCGATGTCCAATGCTGATCCGGTCGTGATTGCGGACTTCGAGCGCGGCGTCGCCTACGTCAGTCAAGTGGACGGCCCGGCGATCGGCTTTGTGCCCTGGGGCGACAGCACCGCCAATGCCATCATCGGCATCACGCAGGTGATACCCTTCACCGATCTGGCCCTGCCCGATCAAAGCGCGCCGAATCAGGTCCTGCGCGTCGACTACAATATCGGCGCCTGGGGCGGCTTCACCTACGCCTTCACCGATGGGGCAAGCTGGGTCAGCCAGGATTGGACCGGGCACAATGCCTTTCAGTTCTGGCTCTACGGCAATAACACCGGGCAAATCGTTCAGATCGAACTCTTCGATAATCGCCAGCCCGAAAACAATGCCGATACGGCCGAACGCTTCTTCTACCATCTGCTGGACGACTACAGCGGCTGGCAGCAATTCACCATTCCATTCGCATATTTCCAGCGCCGGGCCGACTGGCAGCCGGGTGGCGCGCCCGATGACGGATTTAACCTGGACGCGGTTTGGGGAGTCGCTTTCGGCTTCCCGGGCGGCGTCGGCGCGCAAAGTGCTTTTCTCGATCAAGTGGAGATTGTCGTTGTCGACGACCCGACCATGGTGCAGACCAGCGCCCAAACCGTGGTCACGACTGTCGAGGTCGACGAGAGCATCGGCTGGGATACCCGGGAGTGGGACTTGCTCTGGTCGGACGAATTTGATGCCGCCGCGGGTACGCCGATTGACGATGCGTCCTGGACGTGCGAGATCGGCGGACATGGCTGGGGCAACAACGAAATGGAGTATTATACTGACCGCGTCGAAAACGTCTCGCATGATGGCGCGGGCAATCTGGTCATCACCGCCCGCGAAGAAACGCTGGCGGATTCAACTTGTCACTACGGCGAATGCCAGTACACATCGGCCCGTTGCATCACCCAGGACAAGGTCGAGTTCACTTATGGACGGGTCGAGGCGCGGATAGACATCCCCAACGGCCAGGGCATCTGGCCGGCCCTCTGGATGCTGGGCGCGAACTTCCCCGAACTGGGCTGGCCCCTAAGCGGCGAGATTGACATTCTGGAAAACATCGGCGAGAAGAATGTCGTCTACGGCGCCTTGCACGGTCCCGGTTATAGCGGTGGCGGCGGTATCGGCGGCGCCTATCGGGCCGACGTCAACCTGGACGAAGGCTTCCACGTCTACGCTATTGATTGGGATCCCTATGTCATCCGCTGGTACGTCGATGGCGAACTGAGCAATCTGATCAGCGTCAACGCCCTGGATGGCAAACAGTGGGTCTATGACCACGATTTCTTCATGCTGATGAACCTGGCGGTGGGCGGTTATTGGCCCGGCTATCCCGACGAGACGACCGAGTTCCCGCAAGAGATGATCGTTGACTACGTGCGGGTGTATCAGCTGGGATCGCAGTAAACGGTTCTGGCGCGAAGCGGGAAAAAGCGAGGGGACTGCCGACCGGCAATCCCCTTTTCATTTAATTTCTCCGCCGCTGTCTATCAGCGCCGGTTTCCCAATTTATGAATCGCATCGCGGACTTCCGCGGAGCCGAACTTGCCGCGCTCGTCCTGGGTCCACTCAATGGGATCGACCAACTCCATGTCATCGAGGCCGACAAGCTGGTATCCTTTGGCACCCAAGCCGTCAATGATAGCCGGCAGCGCTTCAATCATCGGCAAGGGACGCGCCAGGCGCAAGGCATCATCATCCGATTCGGTGCTGTCATGCAAGTCGATGATCGATCCGCCGGCCAGAGACGGGTCATTGAGCGTCGCCTCGAGGATGGCTTGGGGATCGCTCTTGGCAAAATCCGACGGGTTAACATCCGCGTCGACGATTTTCATTTGCTTCGACATCGCCACCGGCGAGTAAAGGCAGGTGAAGAAATTGAAAAAGTGGGCGCGCAGGAATTGGGTCGGGCGCCCGAGAATATTGCCGATGGCGGCTTCGGCGCGGTCAAAATCGCCCACATGGATGTGGTGCATGTAGCTGTGGTTGCCGATGACATGCCCGTTCTTGACGATGCGCTCGGTCGCCTGTGGCCAGCGCTCCACCCATTTGCCCAGGACAAAAAAGGTGCCGCGCGCCCCTCTGCTGTTCAAGATCTCGATAACCTGATCGGTACGCGGCGGATTGGGTCCGTCGTCGAAGGTCAGCGCCACCTTCATTTGATCGCGCCGACCGTGCCTGTAGTATTTCAGAACCATGGATCTGGCCTCACTTTCCGTTTTTCGGCACGCTCGCAGGGTCGCCGCCCAGGACTTCAATGGCCGGCTGCCAGGCTTCCCTTTCGGCATCCCAGGACTGCGAGTAGACGCCCCAGGCAAGACCGTTGGACCAGAAGGCGCGGAATGGCTCGGCCCGGGACAGCGCCTTGTCGACCGGCGAGAAACTCAAGCGCCCTTTGGCGATATCGGCTTGCATGCCCGTGAGCGCCAGCAGCAGCGCCCAGCTCGACATGCTGCGCGCATAGTGATTGCCGCATTCCACCTCGTTCCATGGGTTGCGCCTGATGCCGTCATGACGTTCGCGCACGGCCGCGACCAGCTCAATGCCTTCGTCGATCCAGCCCTCGTAAATGAGGTGCGCCGCAACCTGATATTCGATGCCGGTCCAGACCTCGTCGGCGTAAGGGAAGGGCAAGCTGGGTCGGCCGCCCTCGGGCCAACTGCAGAGCAGCAGACCGGCCTCGTCATTCAGGGCGTAGACGCGCTGGCAATTGGCATGCCCGCTGAAGTCGTCCTTGAAGTTGTGATCGTAGATCGACTTGAGCGCGTCGCGAATGTGCTCGCCGGGCAGCAGCTTGCCCAATCCCAGGATCTCGGCGTGGAGTTGACCGAGCAATTGGTCGGACAAGCAGCCCTCGCCGTGCTGGTACTTTTGCGCGTTGACGTCCGCCACCCGCTGCACGTAAAAGCCGCCGTTCCAGAGCATCGCATCCAGATTGGCGCTGCCCGTTACCCGGGCTTGGCGGCAGCGAGCGCTCAGATCCGCCTCGCCCATAATCAGCGCCATCTCTTCGACGGCGCGTAGCCCCGCCAGGTAATAGATCCCGCAGAGCGGATTGGGGCCGTGAAACTCGATGTCATAGGTGTTGTGCTGCACGGCGTCGAGGACATGGTCGCCATCCTTGTCCCAATAGCTGCTGGCGAAGCCGATGGCGCGCTTGATCCCGGGCCAGATTTCCGCGAGGAAGTCCTTGTCGCCGCTCAGTTGCCATTCGCGATAGGCGCGCAGGATCGAGCCCATCTGTCCGTCGACGGCGGCGTCCGTTCTGCCGCCCCAGACGAAGTCCTCGTGAAAGGCGCCGAAGCTGCGGAAGCGCATGAAACCGTCGTCGCCGGTCTCCACGTTGAATTCGATCCGGCGCATCTCGCGCTCCAGCGACGGGAACAGATAGGCGATGGTGAAGGCGTAACTCCAGACGTGGGTGCAATTGCCCGGGCAACAGCCGTATTCGTCGTTGCAGCCTTCCCATCCGTAGAAACGCCCGTCTTCCAGCCAAAAGCAGGTGGTGCTGCGCAGTGGCACGATATTGGCGGAAATGGCGTCGAGAACGACCGCCGGCAGCGTGCTGTCGAAGAGCGCGTCATGAAATTGTCGCGTTGTCGATTCCAGTCGTTGCAGGTCTTCAATTACATAGCGGCCGACATCCCAGGCGTCGGCGAAGCGCGTCGCATAGTGATTGCGGGCGATGCCCACGTCTTTTTCATCGACGCCGAGCATGGGCAAAGTCCGCAGATCCCAGGTATTGGGACGGTTGGGGAAGAACCAGGTCAGAATGAAACGGAATTGCTTGCTTTCGCCCGGCGCAAGGCTGTCCACCAGACCGAGCGAGCCGGTGGCGAGGCGTTCGCCGGCTTCGTCGTCCGGCGGATCGTTGAGCAAGCCGTCATCAAGCAAATCATCCCAGAAATCGTGCAAGTAATCCCACCATTCGCCGCGCATCCAGGCCCGTTTCATAGTTGCGGAATCGTGATCGCTGACCAGCGCGACGCTGCCGAAATTGAGGTCGGAATCGGCGATCTGGTCGTTGCTCATGGCCAGGCCGCGCAGGGCGCTCTCGTCGCGGAAGCTGTTCACCGCGCGCCCGAGCGCTACCGAGGCCCGGTTCATGTAGGGATCGAATTCATTGCTGCCGACTGGATTGCTTAGCGTACCTACCAGACTGACCTCAACCGGGTCCTCCGTCCGGTTGGCAAC
The DNA here is from genome assembly GCA_026713245.1 of Chloroflexota bacterium. GTDB lineage: Bacteria > Chloroflexota > Anaerolineae > Aggregatilineales > Phototrophicaceae > UBA6055. The sequence continues at coordinate 46,476 of JAPOOU010000140.1, read as the reverse complement.
GGTATAGGTCATGATCGCGCAGGGTATGCCGGAATCTTCCGGATTGAGGGGCAGCAGCGGCGTGTATGCCTCGAGTCGCACCTCGACAGGCAGGTCGGGATCATCGAATTCGATAGCTGCGAAGGGATATTGTCCGCGGAAACTCGTGCCCTTGAAGCGCGGCAGACCAGCGCCGGTTGAGGGATGATAGCCATGTGACAAGTCATAGGGCGGCTGGACCGGACCTTCTAGAACGCGGATGTCGGCATCGTGTCCGGCTTGACGGTAGCGGATGGCGAAGAATGTCAGGGGAATCGAGGCGCCCTTTGCCGGCAGATTGAAGATCTCCCAATCGCGCAATTCGCCGCGCGCCCCCAGCGAGACGTTGCCGGTGCCGATACCGCCTAACGGGAAGGCCAAAGCCGTGGCGGCCGCGTCGAAACTTCTAATTTCATCATGATATTTCATTTGCAATTCCTTCTTCACACATGGTTTACTCGACCGATTGATCTCGACAATTATCCCCAAAGTGGCGCCGAGCCGCTAGCAATACCCTGCTGAAAGCGGATCAAGCCCCTTTTAACCCGCTCAATGTCACGCCTTCGACCAACCGGCGCTGAAAGACCAGAAAGAAAATCAAGACCGGGACCAGATTGAGCACGATAGCCGCCATCAGTACGCCGCTGTTGGTCACGCCGTCTTGACCGCGCAAGTAAAGCATGCCCAGCGGCAAAGTCATTTTGTCCGACGAATTGATAAAAATCAGCGGCCAGAAGAAATTATTCCAGGAACTGTTAAAGGTGAGGATCGCCAGTGTTGCCAGGGGCGGGCCCGCCAAGGGAAGCATGATGCGGCGGTAGATTTGCAGGAAGCCGGCGCCGTCAATCTTGGCGGCGTCTTCCAGGTCGTCAGGTATGGTTTCGAAGAACTGCTTCAACAGGAAGGCGCCGAAAACGCTGGTCGCGTAAGGCACAATCAGCGCGCCCAGGTTGTTGTACAGACCCATGCCGCGGATGATGATAAAGACCGGGATCAGCGTCACGTGCTGCGGCACCATCATTGACGCCAGGAAGAGTATGAATATGATCCGCTTACCGGGGAAGCGCAAGCGGGCGAAGGCATATCCGGCCATGCTGCAAGTGATGAGCTGCGCAATTGTGACACAGGTAGTGACAATCACGCTATTGAGGAAGAAGCGCAAAAAATCGACGCGCTCAAACACCACCTGGTAGTTGTCCAGACGGAAAGCGCTGGGTATCACCGGAGGCGGCAACTTGAAGAATTCATGCGGCTGCCCAAAGGAGAAGGATACGGCCCAGACCAGCGGCAAAAACATGACGAGCGAACCCAAAACCAGTGGCAGCGCCAGTATCACATTGGCCAGGTAGGCTTGCCAATTGTGTATCAACTTATCCCGGGCCTTGTTGAAATCCTGAAAGATGGGATTTCTCTTTGACAGAGTTGCGTTCGTCATCGCGCCATCCGTCGCCGATTAGCGATAAAAGACCCAACGATCCCCAAGCCGAACTTGCGCGACGGTCAGGGCCAGGATCACAAAGAAGAGCACCACCGCCATACTGGCGGCATAACCCATATTGAAGCTGCCGAAGGCTTCGCGATAGAGGAGCATGACGACCGTTCGCGTGGCGTCGCCGGGACCGCCGTTGGTCAAAACGAACATTGACTCGAAGACCTGGAAGGCGCCGATGAAGGCGATGATCAGCGAAAAGAAGAGTGAGGGCGTCAGCAGCGGGATCGTGATGCGCGTCAGCTTCACCAGGCGTCCGGCGCCGTCAACCAGCGCCGCTTCGTAGAGCTCGCGGGGGATGGCTTGCAGACCAGCCAGGAAGATGAGCGTGAAAAAGCCGACGTGTTTCCAGACATCGATAAGAACTATCGATCGGAAAGCCCAGAGGGACGACGATAGCCAGGGGACTTTGTCGAAGCCCAGCCGCGTCAGATAATAATTGACCACGCCGGTACTCTCTTGCAGCAGGAAACCAAAGAGCAATGCCACCACCACCGTCGAAATGACAAAGGGGATGAAATACGAAGTGCGCAAGAATGTCTTCAACCAGCGCCACTTGATGCTGTTTATGCCAATTGCGATGAACATGCCCAAGCCGACGTTCAAAGCTGTGGCGGAAACCGCGAAGAGGGCGGTGTTCTTCAGCGTGGTCATGAAGAGCTTGTCCTGGGCAAGCTCGACGAAATTGTCGACGCCGACGTATTTGGGCTCGGAGAAGAAGTCCCAATCGAAAAAGGACATGCCCAGCCCCGAAATGGTCGGAATAAGAAAAAAAACCAGGAAGCTCAGGAGAGTCGGCAGTATGAAAAAGTAGCCGGCAATGGCTTCTCTTAGGACCAGAGGATTAGGCTTTTTCCAGCGCAACCCCGCGCGAAATGGCGCCATCAGGACTATTTACCTTCTCGCCAGCTTCAAGCCGAGACCCGGCCGGAAGGGAAAAGATGCAGAATTGAATGTGTGGTTGAAACGGCGGAATGGAGACAGGTCCACTCCGCCGTTCACTCTTATTTGGCAAACCCTCTTGCTCGCGCAAGGAGAAGGCTTGTTATTTTCTGTGAGCGCGGCATTCTTGTGTACGATTCGCCGGTTACGCGCCGAGCGGCTGTTGCTTAGCTGTTGTCCGCGATCACCGCTTCCATATCCGCTTGAATGTTGGCGGCGGCGTCTTCAATGGACATTTCGTTCGCCCAGGCTTGCGACATATAGCGATCATGTATCTCCGACAGTTCCGCGAAGTAGGGCGCGTTGATGACGGTCCGGCCGCCCTCCAGCGCCTCAAAGAATCTCCAGTAATTGGCCGGGCTGGCCGCGACCAAAACCGGGTCGCTAGCCAATGATGTCCTGGCGGGCGCGCTAGCTGAGGCGAATTCGCCCGAAAGCAGCTTGGACATGACATCGGCGCTCACCAGGTGCTTCACCATCTCCCAAGCCAAATCGGGGTGTTCGCTGTCCTTGGTGATGCCGTAGCCGTCCGTGCCCCATTGGGAGCCGTTGGCAGCCTCGCCCGACTTGGTCGGGAAGAAGTTGACATCATAGTCATCGGCGGACATACCGGCCGGGATCAGCCGCTGACGTCCCGCCGGTGAATCGATCATCATGCCCAGGGTGCCAGCGACAAAAGCTTCCCTGAAGTTGAAGGACCCGGAAGGCGCAACCCCGTGTTCCCACATCAGATCGCGCACAAACTGGAAGGCTTCGATGGTTTCGGGCCGGTCGTACCAGGGCTCGGTGAAATCTTCGTTGAGGAAGAAGGAGCCGTTGGCTACCGCCCAGGGACCCAGGTGCCAAAGCCAGGAGTTGGCATGGAAACCCCAAATGTCGTTCGTGCCATCGCCATCGGAATCCTGCGTGATGGTCTGGGCATAATGCAGAAAATCGTCCCAGGTCCAGTCGGGCGCGGGTTCATCCAGGCCGGCGTTTTCCAGGACCGACTTGTTGTAATAGATCAGCGTGGTATTCCAGGCGAAAGGCAGCAGGTATTGCTGATCGTTCCAGCGCAATCCCTCCAGCAGCTTGGGATGGGCATCGTCCAGGAATTCCTGGATATCCGGATCGCTTTCGATGAAGGAGTCCAACTCCAGCAGAACGCCGCGCTCGGCCATCAGCGGTACGGCTTCAATGGCGTTCCAGATGACATCGACGCGCTCGCCGCCGAGCATGGTGGTGACGATCTTTTGGGTATAGTCGCCCCAGCTATCCAGAGGGACGGGGATATAGTTGATGGTTACTTCGGGATGCTCCGCCAGGAAACCTTCAAAGTAGGCCTCCCATTTTTCTTGCGGGGCGAAAGAACCATAGACGAAGCCCAAGGTCACTTCGTCCTGGGCGCTTGTGAAAAAGGCGGATGTCAACAGCAAAAGACAAAGAAAAACGGTAGAAATGCGTTTCAAGTTCCTGCTCATTTTGAACCTCTCAAAAGACTTTCAATAGCTCACCAGGGATGGACTTCCTCCCAACTAGCGGCAGAAGCCCAGCGACAAAGCCGATCTCCTTCCTACTTGGTTGTGCGCTTGACAGAGAGCTGAACCACGACGGAGCCCGCTTTTTTTACCCGCGCGATAAACGAGGCGGCTTTATCGTCCCCGGGCATGTGCGCGTAAGCGACAGCGAACTCTTCTGAAAGTCGCTCTTGTTCGCGGATATTGTAGCCACAAAGTCTGCGCCCGGCAAGAAATGCGAATCACGAAGCCGCAACGCCTTCATCGGGCGATCCAGTGGACGGCCGCGACTTTGCGTCTGTGTAATGAGCCACTCTAATTTGCGGCAAGTTTTTGCAAGCGCAATGCAGATGCGATATTGTATGGCTTAAGTTACAGTCATTGACTTGGTCCTTATCACAGGGACGTAGATGAAAGGGGGAACAGCGATCGAATAGAGATATTCCATCCGTATTCCAAATTTCAAAAACATTTAGAGGGAGAAAAACCATGTACAAAAAGTACGGCAAAATCCTTTTCTCGGTCTTCCTTTTGACGCTCATCATTCTGCCTTCCACCGCGCTCGTCTCCGCGCAGGATATGACCGAAGTCGGCACGCCCCGCGCGACTACGCTAATCGTCGACCAGCTCGGCGGTCGCATCAATAACCCGACGCAGACCAACCCCTATCAAGCGGGTACCCACATGAGCGCGGGCTTGCACCAATTGATTTACTCGACCTTGTGGGAAATCAACACCGCCACCGGCGAGCAATTCCCGGCTTTGGCGGCCGAGATGCCAGAAGCGCTCAACGACGACTTCACCAGCTTCCGCGTTACCTTGCGCGACGGCTTGCGCTGGAGCGATGGCGAGCCGATCACGACGGCGGATATGGCCTTCAACATCGACATGATTTTGAACACGCCGGAGTTCCCCTACAGCGGCTTCTTGGCGCAGGTAATTGACAACTACGAAGTGGAAGACGAGCTCAACATCATACTCAACTTGAAGCGCTCGGAGCCGCGCCTGGCCTATACCCTCGGCGTGCACATCTGGGGCGACAACTTCCGCATGGTGCCCAAGCATATCTGGGAGAACGAAGATCCCGCCACATTCCAGAACTACCCGCCGGTCGGCAGCGGACCCTACACTATGACGGACGTTGACCCCAACGGCAACTGGTTCCTCTATACCAAGCGCGACGACTGGCAGCATACCGATGTCGGCCAGATCTACGGCGAGCCTGGACCGGAATTTGTACTCTTCCGCTTTTATGGCACTGAAGAGCGACGCATCATCGCCGGCATCCAAAACCAACTCGATATCTTCACCGATATCTCGCCGGAAGCCTGGGACATCCTGCGCGATGCCAACCCGAACGCGCGCGCCTGGCATGCCGGCTTCCCCTATGCCAACTTTGATGACCCCTGCGAGCGCGGCATCGTCTTCTCCAACACACAGGAACCCTGGGACAACCAGAATGTCCGCTGGGCGATGGCGCTGGCGACCGATATCAAGAGCGTTGGTCTGGCCACCTTCGCCGGCATTCTGCGCGTATCGCCGCTGGCCACGCCGCCGGTGCAGGCCATTCAAGACGCCTTCCACAAGCCCATGCGCGATTGGATGACGGAATTCGCCTTTGAAGACGGCTACCAGCCTTTCGATCCAAATTACGCCGTGGACATGGCCGCTATACTGGCTGAGCAAGGCAGTGAAGGCCTGCCAGAAAGTGAAGAGGCGCTGGTTGATCTCTTCGGCGTCGGTTGGTGGAAGCACGATCCGGCTAAAGCCACTGAAATGCTGGAAGCCGAGGGTTTCACGCTCGATAATGGCGCCTGGCACAAACCGGACGGCAGCCCCTGGCAAATCACCATCAACTCGCCTTCCAACTTCGAGGTGCAGTCACAGCGGCTGGCCTTCGCCGTCGCCGATAACTGGCGCGACTTCGGCATAGACGCTACCGTGCAACAGATGGACGGCGGTTCCTTCTGGAGCAACTACAACAACGGCACCTTCGACGCCGGCTCCTATTGGCCCGGCTGCGGCGCCCTGCCCGATAGCTGGGACCTGCTCGACGCCTTCTGGCACAAGCGCCACATCGTGCCCATTGGCCAGCCCGCGCCCGGTAACGCCATGCGTTACGACAGCGACGCGCTGAGCGGCATCCTCGATCAGATCGCGCCACTGCCGAGCGATCATCCGGACACCATCCCGCTGCTGACGGAATTCGAAAAGCAGTTTGTCGTTGAGCGGCCCTGGCTGCCCATGTTTGGCACCTCGAAATTCGTACCAGTTGTCACGACCTATTGGGACGGCTTGCCAACCGCCGACAACTTCTACGAAGGACCCTGGTGGTGGTGGTCGCTGTTCAAGTACCACATGCCCTTCATCCAGCCCAAGAGCGACGGCTAGGTTGAACCGATAAATGCTGCGAAAACAGGCGCGCTCGTAAGAGCGCGCCTGTTTCGACTCTCAAGAGGTCGCGTCATGCAGTTCGCCAAATTCGTGATCACGCGGGTGATCGCCTATGTCCTGGTGATTTGGATCGGCATCACGGTCGTCTTCTTTGTGCCGCGTTTTATGCCGTCGGATCCGGTCGAGTCAATGCTGGGCCGGATCATGAGCAGCGGCGCCTATATGGAGGCGGACCAGGTCGAGGCGATGCGCGCCACCCTGACGCAGGCTTTCGGCCTGGAAGGCTCACTGGCGGATCAGTACTTCGGGTTCATGCATCGAACTTTCGTTACCCGCGACTTTGGTCCCTCGCTTTCCATGTTTCCCACGCCGGTGAACGAATTGATCGGGCGCGCGCTGCCCTGGACACTTGGCTTGCTTTTGTCGGCGACCATCATCTCCTGGATCGTCGGCAACGCAATTGGCCTGCTAGCCGGTTACAGGAGCCGCTGGATCTCCTCGCGCGCCCTGGAAGTCATCGCCATATTTGTCTATCCCATCCCCTATTACATCACTGCGCTGATCTTGATCATCTTGTTCATCCACATCAATCCAATTTTCCCGCTTTTCTTCTCCATCCGCGGCGATCCGCCTTCTCTCGAGTTTATTTCCAGCGTGATCTACAACTCGATTCTGCCGGCCTTGTCGATCGTCATTGTCGGCTTCGGCTGGTGGGTCTTGAGCATGAAGGCGCTTTCCTCGAGCATCTCGGAAGAGGACTATGTCTACTTCGCCAAGCTGAAGGGGACCGGCGAGGGCAGGATCATGACCGCCTACGTCCTGCGCAATGCCATCCTGCCGCAGGTCACGGTTTTGGCGCTGCAGATCGGCGCCATCTTCAACGGCGCTCTGATCACGGAGATCCTCTTCAGTTATCCCGGCCTGGGCACCATGACCTACAGCGCCGTGCTGCAAGCAGACTACAACCTGCTCATGGGCACGATTACGATTTCCATTATCGCCGTCGCCACTTCCACCTTGATTATCGACCTGTTGTATCCATTCTTTGATCCGCGGATCAGGCAGAAGTAGCGATGCGCAGAACGAGCCCTCGTCTGACCCTCGGCTTGATCATCCTGGCCGCCTTTATCATACTTGGCGGCATCCTGCCTTTCTTCTCCACCGAAGACCCGCGCGACTGGATCCGTCACCCGCGCAACTTGCCGCCCAGCGCCGAGCATTTCCTGGGCACTACCAATCTGGGTCAAGACACATTTTGGCTCTTGTCTTACGCCACACAGAACTCGCTCTTTATCGGGGTCTTTGTCGCTTTCTTCGCCACGCTTATCGGTGTCTTTGCCGGGCTGGCGGCCGGCTTTCTCGGCGGCATCCCGGACCGCGTCATCACATTGCTGGCCGATGTCTTCATTGTGGTCCCTTCATTGCCCATTCTCATCCTGATGTCGTCGCTGTTGCAGGGACGCGCGTCCTTGGTTCTGATCAGTATCATATTGATCTTCTTCAACTGGCCCTGGCCCGCGCGCCAGATGCGATCGATCGCCCTGAGCATGCGCGAACGGCAGTTTGTCAACACAGCGCGCTTCTCCGGCTCGAGCACGCTTCACATCTTGGCGGAAGAGATCGTGCCCCATATTTTCAGTTGGGCGATGGCGAATTTCGTCAACACGGTTTTGGTCGCCATCGCCGTCGAGTCCGGCCTGGCTGTCATTGGTCTGTCCAGCCTGGAAGAAGCCACGCTGGGCACGATGATCTATTGGGCTTTGCAGCATCAAGCGCTGCTGGGGCAGCGCTGGTGGTGGATTGGCTCGCCCGTTGTCGCCATCGTCCTGCTGTTTATTAGCTTATTCCTGATTTCGACCGGCATATCCAGCTTGTCGGCGGAACGACGAGGGCACGGCGATGCTTAGGCTGCGCGATCTCAAGTGCTACTACGATACGCCGCGCGGCGTTGTCCAGGCGGTGGACGGCGTCAGTTTCGATATTCTGCCCAACGAAGTGCTTGGCATCGCGGGCGAATCGGGCTGCGGCAAATCGACCTTGCTGAAGGTGCTTTATGACTATATTCAGCCGCCGCTGCGGATCATCTCCGGCAGTTACGAAGCCGATTTTCCCGATGGCAACGGTAGCGTGAAGACCATCGGGCCGGGAGATATCCGGGAACACTGGTGGGAATTCATCTCATATATACCCCAAGGCTCTATGAGCGTGCTCAATCCGGTCATTCGCATCGAGAGTCAGTTCTTTGACGCCGTGCCCAAGGGCCACCCCCTCAAAGTGAAGGGCAAGAAGATGATACGAGAACGGGTGGCGGCGTATCTTAAAGAGTTGGAGCTGCCGGTCGAGGTCTTGAAGTCCTATCCCCATCAACTGAGCGGCGGCATGAAGCAGCGGGTGCTGGTGGCGCTCGGCACATTTCTGCACCCACAGATCGTCCTGGCGGACGAGCCGACAACAGCGCTGGATGTCGTGGTGCAAAAGGGCATTCTGCTGATGCTGATCGAACTACAACAGCAGATGGAAAACACGCTGGTCGTGGTCTCGCATGATATGGGGGTGCACTATCAAATCAGCGACCGGCTGGCGATCATGTACGCCGGCAAACTGGTGGAATACGGTCCCACCGAAGTTATCTTCAGCAACCCCTTGCATCCCTATACGCAGATGCTGATCCAGTCCTTGCCGCAGGTTGGCGATCGAAGGCAGCGTGTGGGCATCTCTGGCAGACCGCCAAACTTGATTGACCCGCCGGCGGGCTGTCGCTTCGCCGCGCGCTGCCCAAGCGTGATGGACCACTGCGCCCATCAGGAGCCGGCCTTGTTGGAGATCGAGCCGGAGCACTATGTCTCCTGTCATCTATACGGAGAGCGCGCGTCTTGAGCGAGAACCTGCTTGAACTGCGTAATGTGACCAAGGTATTCCGCATCGGCGGCTTGGTCTTCGGGACGCGCCTGGTGGCCGTGGACGATGTCAGCCTGAGCTTGCCGGCGGCCGAGCCATCGATACTGAGCATCGTTGGCGAATCCGGCAGCGGCAAGACCACGCTGGCCCGCATCATCCTGGAGCTGGAGCAACCGACGTCCGGCGATGTGCTTATCGACGATCACCCTTTGTTTTCAAAGGGCGGCGATGGCCTGAAAGGGCGGGAATACTACCGGGCAGTCCAGCCAATCTTCCAGAACCCCTTCGAGGCCTTCAGCGCGCGGAAGAAAGTGGACCGCTATCTCTTCAATGCCGCAATTCGCCTGGGCATCGCCGCCAACAGAAAAGAAGCGCGCGAGATCGTCGCTGAAGTGCTGGAGTCAGTCGGCTTGGACCTGTCGCGCGTGGAAGGCAAATACGCCAATCAGTTCTCCGGTGGCGAGCTGCAACGCATCTCCGTCGCCCGCAGCCTTATCCCGCGCCCGAAACTGATCGTCGCCGACGAACCCGTAAGCATGATTGACGCGTCGCTGCGCATGAACATCGTCAATCTTTTCCTGGAACTGAAAGAAAGGTACAAGGTCAGCTTTGTTTACATCACGCACGATCTTTCTACCGCCTACTACGTCAGCGATTACATTGCAATCATGTACCGCGGCAGCGTGGTGGAATACGGACCGTCCGATCAAATCCTGACCGATTCCGCCCATCCCTATACCGAATTGCTGCTCGATTCCGTCCCGACTGTCGACCACAAATGGGAGCGGGACGTAAAGCTGCCCGATATCGAGATCAAAGAATTCCAGGCGCAGGCCTGCAAATTCGCCAAGCGCTGCAAATATGTCCAGGCAATTTGCGAAAATACGGCGCCGCCGATGGTGCAAGTTTCGGACGAGCGGCAGGCGCTTTGCTTCAAGCCCGTTGATTTCGCCCCAAACGCAAGCGAGCCGGGGCAAACGATTGAAGGGCTAGCTTCAGCAGGGAAATAGCCAACAATCTACGCATCGCGAATGCGAAGGAGCGTTTTAATGGATTATTTCAACGGATTGCATCTGAATATGGGCAACATCTCGCGCTTGTCCAAGGCGAAGACGCGCTCCATTAGCGCCGAGAATTTCCAGGGCGAAAAAGGGTCGGGCGGCATGGCCACAGATGGCTTCTCTCTCTCGGCCGCGCAAGACCTGGGGCAGGGCTGGAAGGTGTCGCCTTGCATCCACCTGGAAGCCAACAGCGTCACGACTCTTGCCGAGATTGAGGGACCGGGCGCCATTCAACATATCTGGATTACGACCTTTGCCAAGTACTGGCGCTCCTTGATCCTGCGCTTCTATTGGGACGATGAAGAGACGCCGTCGATCGAAGTGCCCTTTGGGGACTTCTTCTGTAATGGCTGGACGGAATACTGCCATGTCAACTCGCTGCCCGTGTCCGCCAATTCCCACAGCGCCTTCAACAGCTACTGGGAAATGCCCTTCCGCAAAAGCGCCCGCGTCACGATAGAGAACCTTCTTGACAAACCCGTACAACCCATGTTCTTCCAGTTCGATTACACGCTGACGGATGTGCCGGAGGATGTCGGCTACTTGCACGCGCAGTGGCGCCGCAACAATCCGCTGCCATACAAAGAGGTGCATACCATTCTCGATGGCGTCCAAGGCATGGGCCACTACGTAGGCACATACATGGCTTGGGGCAGCAATAACCGCGGCTGGTGGGGCGAGGGCGAGATCAAGTTCTACATGGACGGCGATACGGAGTTCCCGACGATCTGCGGCACCGGCACCGAAGATTATTTTGGCGGCGCCTGGTGCTTCGGCAATCAGGACGGATTCTACACACCCTTCACAACGCCTTATCTGGGATTGCCCCAGGTCATCAAGCCGGATGGCTTTCGCCAGAGTCAGCAGCGCTTTGGCATGTATCGCTGGCATATACCGGATCCTATCCGCTTTGAGGAAGACCTGCGTGTGACGATTCAAGCCTTGGGCTGGCGCTCAGGGACGCTGCATGACGTGCCTTTCGAGGAGTATCGTTATTTGCCCCTGCAAGACGATATCGCGTCGACCGCATTCTGGTATCAGGCCGAGCCGCACGCGCCCTTCCCCGAGTTGCCGGATCGGGATTACCTCGAGGTGATATAATTCGAATTTTCAACAAGTAATACCGGGAAAGTCGTAAAAAGACTTGTCGCCCGTCATATCATGCCGCAACCCGTCGAATCACCGGCGGGCGACCAGATTGGTCGCCCCTGTTTACGTAAACTGCGTCGCTCATGCGACGGGAAGGCTTAGGATTTTGCGTGAGCGCGGCGGACCTTTTCGCTGCCGCCGAGCGGCTACACGCCTCAATTACTCACCAGGAACAACTTTGAACGCGCCGGTGATAGTTGGTATGTCGCTCGCCTAGTGCTCAAGGGTAGGGGATCAACTCGACCCGGGGCAAGAATCGGCGCATATCCGCGAGCTCGTAAGCGGCGGTGCCCGGCTGCAGGCAGACGGCCGTCGCCGCGGCGACGCCCAGCCGCAAGCCATCTTCTATTGGCCTTCCGTGATGAACAGCATGCGCCAAGCCCGCCAGCAGCGCGTCCCCCGCCCCGGCCGGGCTGCTGACATCAACCGGGATCGGCGGGATGCGATAACTGCCTTCCCGCAGGACCGCCAGCACGCCCTTGTTGCCCCGCGAGATGACGACTTCACTGCCATAGCGCGCCAGGACGTCGCTGCCCGCGGCGTACAGCGCTTCCGCGGAATCCAGCTCCTTGCCGACCAGCGCCGACAGTTCGTGATTATTCGGCTTGATGAAGGTCGGTTTGGCGCGCAGGCCGACCTCCAGATTAGGCTGTGAGGCGTCAAAGAGTACGGGAACGCCTTGTTCGCGCGCCATATGGATTGCTTCGACGTAGAACTCGGGTTCCATGCCGGGCGGCAGGGAACCGCCCGTGATGACCACCGATGCCGACTTGAGCGCGGCTCGGTATCGCTCGCGCAGCGCGTCAAGATGGCTTGGCTTGACGAACATGGAGGCGGAGGTGATCGTCGTATGTTCGCCCGTACTTTCGTCAATGATGACCGTGTTGATGCGCGTCTCGCCCTCGGCGCTGACGAAATCCGTCGTCACGCCATAGGCTTCCAGCATAACCTTGACTTTGTGGCCGACCGAGCCCGCCGCCAATCCCAGCGCCAGGCTGCCGACCCCCATCCTGCCCAGTATCCATGAGGCGTCGGTTGGCTTCCCGCCCAGGCTGTAGACCGTGCGGGAGGCGCGAAGGGTGGTATCGGTGATCAGTTTCGGGACAAATACCGTCAGATCAATCGTGGTATTGGGTGTCAGGGAGACGATCATCCGGATTAGTCGTCGCTGAAGCCGGCGATAGCCGCTTCCATGTCCGCGCTTTCTTCGCGCAGCATGGGGCTTGCGTCCACGTGTCGCGACATCATCATGACAAAGGCATTGGTATCAAGGCGCTCGACGGCATCCAGGGCAGCTTCCAGGTTTTTGCCCATCAAGAACAAGCCGTGCCAGGGGGCGATGGTTCCCGCGGCGTGCTTGGCGATGCGCGCCTCGCGCCCGCGCATGGTGGCGACGATTCGCGCGCCCAATTTGGGGCTGTGCGCCGGAGCGTATTCGATGACGGGCGTGATGCCGAACTTGCGGGTGGCTTCCATGATCGGCGGCATGGCTCTGTTGGCGCAGGCGAAGACCATCAGGTTGCGCGGATGCGCATGGATAACGGGTGTGCCAAAGTCGCTGAAATTCCGGTGCAGACCGAAGTGAACGGCGCTTTCCCGCGTTAGGCCGCCATCGCCTTCCAGGATCTCTCCCCGCTTGCTGACGACCAGGACGTCCTCGGCATCCAACTGCCACTGTCGCATCTGACCGGCGAGCGTCGGCGACATGCAATAGACATCGTCCACGCGCAAGCTGATATTGCCGCCACCGGCATCGGTCAGACGGCGATCGAAGAGCACACGCCCGATACGCGCCACCAGAGCTCGCCCGGCTTGTACCTCGTCGGTCAGGGTAATGTGGCGCTGTAACATTCGCAAATCCTCACTTTTTTCGACATAATGCCATTATAGCGACAGGCTTGTGAATGACAATTATCGAAAGGGAAGGCCATGGGCTTTGAATTCGCCACCGCGACGCGCATTATTTTCGGCGACGGCAGCGCGGACCAACTGCCGTCGCTGGCGGGGGACCTGGGCGGCAACGCTCTGCTCTTCACCGACGATCAACCCGAGCGCGTCGGCGATCTGATTCACGCGCTTGAGCAATCGGGTCTGCGGCATACGCTCTTCCCGGTGACGGGCGAGCCGAGCGTTGAAGTGGTCAATCGCGCCAAGGAAGCGGCGCTGTCCGCCGCCTGTGACCTGGTCATCAGTATCGGCGGCGGCAGCGTCATCGATAGCGGCAAGGCGACAGCGGCGCTCATCCCCAACGAGGGAAACGCGCTCGACTATCTCGAGGTGATCGGCAAGGGACAGAAGTTGCAGGAGGCGCCTTTGCCATTTATCGCGTTGCCGACCACGGCCGGCACCGGCACCGAAGTGACGAAAAACGCCGTGCTCGCCTCGCATGAGCATCGCGTCAAAGTGAGCTTGCGCGACAATCGCATGTTGGCCGATATCGCCCTGGTAGATCCGCTGCTGACGCACTCTATGCCGCCGTCAGTGACCGCCAGCACGGGCATGGACGCCCTGGCCCAGGTGCTCGAACCCTACGTCTCCTGCCTGGCCAATCCACTCACCGACAGCCTCTGCGTCGAGGGACTGCGCCGCGCCGGACGTTCCTTGCGCCGGGTATATGCCGAACCGGATAACGGCGCAGCGCGTAGCGATATGGCTCTGGCCAGTTTGCTGGGCGGCTTGGCGCTGGCCAATGCCAAACTCGGCGCGGTGCATGGCTTCGCCGGCGTGCTGGGCGGGATGTACCACGCGCCGCATGGCGCCATCTGCGCCGCTCTGCTGCCGCCGGTCATCAAAGCCAATATCAAAGCGCTGGAACAGCGCGGGCCGGATAACCTGATACTGAGGCGCTTTGAATATGCCGCGCAATTCATCTTGTTCGACCGCGCCGCCACCGCGGAGGACGCCATGGACTGGATCGAGGCAACCAGCGAGATCTTCGCTATCCCCGGGCTGGGCGCCTATGGCATCGAGGAAAAGGACTTCGACCTCATCGCCGAGAAATCGGCCGCTTCCAGCAGTATGAAAGGGAATCCCCTCCCGCTCACGCACGAGGAGTTGAAAGCCATTCTGGCTGAGGCGCTTTAGCGCGCGGACGAGATCAATGATGCGAGGCAGAGCCAAATTACGCAAGGACATCGTCACGCTATATTTGATCGTCGTGACGTCGATCTTGTGGCTGGATCAAATCGGAACCGACCTGCCGCGAGCGTCGGACGACCAACTGGTGTTCATCTCGGATACAGACGCGATCGACGCCGGGCGCGAATCTAATTCTGTCTATCGCATCGGCCTGGACGGCAGCGGCATGAAACGCATCCTCGGCTCAATCCCGCATGGCGAGGGCTATCTTCACATCTCGGATATTGACTGCCATGCGGAATCGCAGTCGCTCGTGATCGCCAGCCAGCGCCATGATCTCAACGGCTTCCACCATGCTTTGCTTGATGGCTCAAAGTTGCATCTGGATCGACCGGCGGCCGGGGACCTTCTCACTTCGCTCAAGCAGATCGCGCTCGCGCCGGATGGCATTGCCGTCATGGTATCGCGTCAATTCCGGGAATTCCCGCAGCCGCGTTATGGCTTGGTCAGCGGCGATCTTGCCAGCCGCGCGTACAAGAGCGTCAAGCGGCCGAGCGCGGAGCGCTCGTATGGTTCGCCGGCCTGGTCACCGGACGGAGGCAGCATCGCTTACATCGTCGTCAAGCACGCGCCTGATACGCGTCCGTCCTATTCGCTCGCAATCGCGACGCCTGATGGACGTGGCGAGCGAGTCGTCTACGATACGCCTCTGGCGCTGACCGATATCGCCTGGTCATCGGACGGCCAGTGGATCGCCGCAGTTATCGGGGGGCAACTCCACAAGCTGCGCCCGGATGGGGGCGATCTGATGCGGCTCAGCCAGCATCCGGGCGGCATTTCACATCCGCGCTGGTCGCCCGACAGTCGGCGGGTCAGCTATGTCGCGCCCTCGTCGTACCCGGGTTTCAATCAATTGATGGTGATGGACGCCGATGGCGGCAATATCCGGCGGGTGGTCAATGTTCGTGGTGCGGTGGTCAACGGTTGCTGGCTGTGAAAGTGTCCGCGCGTGTTACCTTGATAACAATCACTCGACTTCCCAATCTTCAACATTCAGACCGGGAATGCGTTCAAATTCTCTTGTGTTATGTGTTACGACGATTAGCCCGTTCGCTCTCGCAATAGCGGCGATCAACATATCGTGCCTGCCAATGGGCGTACCGCGTCGTTCCAAATAGGCGCGGATGCCACCATACTCTTCGGCAGCCTCTTCATCAAACGACAGACTGTCAAAATGACGCAAAAAATCATCTTGTTTTGCGCGTGATCTTTCCGGGGTCTGGCTTTTGGCGGAACCGTAATACATCTCGCCCCTAGTAATGGTGCTAACGGCGATGTCATCATACGATTTGCTGTGCATGTTTCTCTGTATTTGGAGTGCTCGTCCGTTGATGTAACGAATGCAAATATTGGTGTCGAGCAAATATCTCATTCAAGAGCGTCTCCGATTTATTCGGTTTGCGTTTCGTCCCAGTCAATTGGGTCGTCAGCCAGGATACCGTAATTCTGTTCCACAAACTGTTTCCATGGCAGGCGTCGATAACCATCGGACGCGTTTCTCGTCTTATGCTCAATAGTTTCACTTTTTTCCAGGGACTCTACTGCTGCTAACGTTGACGTGAAGGCTGGGTTTTCACGATCAGTGAATCGTTCAAGGTTTGATTCTTCGGCATATAGCGTCCCATCGGGCAGTATCGCCCCTGCTAAATCCACGCAGTCCAGAACCGCCCCGGCCAGCCTTGCGCCCAACAAATTTGCCTGATTCAAATTGGCGCGACGCAGACTTGCCTCTTCTAAACATGTCCAGCGCAAATCTGACATGCCTAAGTTAGAGCCGCCAAGGTTTG
This sequence comes from Chloroflexota bacterium, assembly GCA_026713245.1. Classification (GTDB taxonomy): domain Bacteria; phylum Chloroflexota; class Anaerolineae; order Aggregatilineales; family Phototrophicaceae; genus UBA6055. The sequence continues at coordinate 30,104 of JAPOOU010000140.1, read as the reverse complement.
CCCCTTTTAGATCAGCTTCGTATAAGCTTGCTCTTTTTAGATTGGCGCCTTGCAGGTCACTCCCGCGCAAGTTCGCGCCATGTAGGACCGCCCCTGCAAGATTCGCGCGGTACAAACAGGCGCCTTCCAGGCCCGCGCCACTCAAGTCCGCGCTCCGCAATCTTCCGCCGTTATTGTATATTTCTGCGTTTTCTCGTCGTTGCCTCATATGTGTAAACCGGTCCCAAGACAATATACCTTACCTTTGATTCCAGCATATAATACCACAATCGACGCTCAAATAGTCTTCACCCAGTTTAGCAAAATCAGTGGGTTGCAGAGGCCATCCGGCGCGGCGGATAAACCACCCAAATCACCACCGTGCCCAGAACGAGCATCGCGCTCAAGCACAGCAAGGTCGCTTCGTATCCCAGCGCCTGAATCGCCAGCCCGCCCAGGATCGGACCCGCCACTTTGCCAAAGTTCTGCATCATGCCGATCAGTCCCATGCCCGCGCCCAGGTGCTCGGGACTGATGCGGTCAGAGACCAGGGCAATCGCCGCCGGGAAGATCAGCGCTTGCGCCAGACCCATCATCAGCGCGGGCGCCAGGAAGGTCGCGCCGGCGTCCACCACATGCACCAACGGCAATGAAGCCGCCAGTATCAGCATACCGGCGCTGATACTCAGCAGATGACCCCGGCGGTCCGCCAGGCGGCCGCAGTAGGGTTTGGCGATCACATGCATCGCTTCCTGCAAGCTGAAGAAGCTGCCAACCAGCGCCACGCTCACGCCGGCGTCGAGCGCGTATATCGGCAAGAAAGCCTTGAGCGTGTACAAGGCGACAAAGGTGATGGATTCCAGGGAGCCGGTCAACCAGATGGCCGGCGTGCGTCCGCCGTCGCGAATGGCGTTGCGGACGTGCTGCAGCAGGGGCTTCCGCTTCTGCCTTTTCTCAGGGCGGGTATCCGGCAGTTGCAGCACCGGCACAAAAACGGCGCAACTGATCAGCCCGATCACCGTGAAGACAGTCGCCGGATCCATCACCGTCAGCAGCCCGCCCGCCAGCGCCGGACCAACGATGTAACCGCCGCTGCGCGCCATCTGGAACCAGCCGATATTTTCGGCCACCGACGGGTCGGCGTCGGCGGATCTGCATCGAGGATCGGACCTTAGGCCACCCGTATCCCCGCGCGAAAGCTCGGCGATGTAAGCCAGGGTCACAGGTCCATAGATCGCCGTCGCCAGGCCGTGCGCCAGACGGATGACAAACAATTGCTCGGTGCTGCTGATGAAGCCGTACAAGAAGGGCATGAAGGCGAAGAAGCAAGTGCCGATCAAAAGCCAGACGCGCCGCCCGCCGCGATCGGACAAGATGCCGAAGAAGGGCTTCAGCACCAGTCCCGTGATGGTGGATACGGAAACAATGGCGCCGAGGAATGCGCCGGACGCGCCCAGCGCGTCGGCGAAAATGGACAGCAGCGGCGTCTTGCCCATCTGATAGCCGGACCTCGCCAGAAAGTCTGCCAGCATCAGATAGAGGAAAGGCTTAGAGCGTCTCAAATCCGTTTAGCCCAATGCGCGACGAACTGCGAACATCCGTTTCGAGTAAGCTGTTGAAAACGTATAGTTGAGCGATGTGCATGTCAACAGGTCGTCTCAAAGACAGAGTCAAACCGGCGGCTTTTTGCAGTATGATAGTTAGAGCAGTATTATACACAATAGAATCCCGACAGTATCCTGACTGATTCAAATTGTCTCATCTCTACTGGGAGAATCCATGTGGGCTATAAGTCAATTGACGCGCTTCAAAACGATCTTGCCAATCAAGTATTCCATAATCGACAAGATCGAAAGAAGGCAGCAGGACGAGCCTTAGGCACTCTCATTGAAATTGTGACGTATTACTTGCTGTGTTCGTGGGATCTTCGTGATCATATAGTCATTGAGCGCAGACTACCGGAGTTTGCCAATTTGGAAATTGTGCATAACGTAGAATTTTCCCTCCATCCCATCCGATCGCTGCATAATACCGTAATGGAGCCATATTCGCGTCCAATCACACCTGCAAAGATTCGAAAGCAATTGAGTTCGCTCAAAGACCTTCGTTTGAAGTCAAATCAGATCGTTACTACCAACAACATTAAGCGCAATTCCGCTGTGCTCGTCGAGACGCAGGCAGGCCCGATTGTTGCCCATGTTGATAATCTCAGCCAGACTTCTTGTAATCTCACTATCGCAGAACTTCACCGTCACCCATTTGCAATATTCGAGTGCAAGCGAGTCGGTGTAGAGGAAGGAATGAAGAAAGGTCCTCAGACTATCGAGAAAGCGAAACAGGGTGCATACGTTGCCCAATCTGTTTCGTCCCTTCAGAAGGTAAGAAGTCGAAATGGTCAGGTTCAAGGTATTATTGAGGAAGCCGACGGCAACTTTCGTATGGCGCCTTATCACAGCATGCTGCGTGAAGTAATACGCGCAGAATCGTTATCAAAGTTTCCCGGTTTCATGCTCACCGTAGGGGTCGTGAGCAATCATGGAAACTGGTTTACGTCCGACAATTACAATAAAGAACTGCACGTACTGGCTCAATCTTATGATTGGTTGCTGTTTCTAACTGACCAAGGATTACACCAATTTATCGAGAAAATCTTGGTTGACCCGGGTCCAGAGTTAGAACCGGCCAAAAAGGCGTTCTTGGACAGCTACTCAGGTAAGTCGGGCAAGAACAGATTCACCAAAGTCAATATGGACGTTTCCGCAGATGAATCTCTTCGAAACTTTTTTGGACGTCACAGTTCCGAAATCGACTCATGGTTCAACGTTATTGCTCCAAAAAGTATGTCTATAACAGCATTGAAAAGGGACTTGGAAACTTTGACGTCTAAACCACGTTGAAGAAAACCAAAAAATGACAGCTGGACGAAACAACGCCGAATCCTTAAGTCAACACTGGTGTACTCCACCAAAGTACGTGTCTGCAATACGAGAATTCTTCGGCGGAACAATTGCTCTAGACCCGTGTTCTAATCTCCACTCCATCGTAGGTGCAACGATAGAGTATTCTCTCCCTGAACTTGACGGTTTATTGGAATCATGGGATTATCCGTCTGTCTTCGTAAATCCTCCATATGGCAGAGACAGACTTAGGGGAACCACCATCTACCACTGGCTTAATAGATGTGCGGAGGCCCATAGTGTGCATGGTGCAGAGGTGCTTGCTCTAGTGCCTGTTGCCACAAATACTAAGCACTGGAAGGATTGCGTCTTTGGTGTCGCCACCGCTATCACATTTTTATACGATACGCGTCTGAAATTCCTCGTGGACGGAAAGACTGGTGGCAAGGGAGCTCCAATGGCTTGTGCGATGATTTATTGGGGCTCGCAGTATGAGTTCTTTGAACAGGTATTTGCGGTCTTCGGGGCAGTGTGTGACCTTCGCCATCTAATTGGAAAGCCAATTGGCAAGGGTAGCCAATTGGCTTTATGGAGAGATAGTCTTTAGATTCCGCTAGACCTACTCCACCTTGAGCGCGACCTTGCCAAAGCCGGCGTTGCCCAGCATGGTGTTGAATTCCGCCAGGTTGCCCGCGACGATGTCATTGAACTTGCCGACCACGCCGTCAATGTCCTCCGCGATTTCTTCGTAGGCGCCGTATTCATAGTCGGTCGGCTTGTAATCTCCCAGCGCCACGTTGAAGGTCAGGTTCTTCAACTGCTCCGCCAGTCGGTCGCCATTGTTCATCGCGTCCGGCCAGCCCGGCCGCGTATCCGGAATCATCAATTCTTTTTCGACATCGAGAACCTGTTCTTCCAGCGCCTTGGCCCCTTCGATGATGCCGGCGGCCGACTCCAGCCCGGCGATGCGCTCTCGCCAACCCTTGAGCTGCGCCCGTACATCGCGCATTTGGTTGATGACTTTGTGCGTCTGGGAGACCTTGTCGCGGATCGTCATGAGCAGATTAAACTGCTCTTTGAGCTCGGCGTTGGATGCTGGCACGCCTGCTTCCTTGCTCACTTCAAAGGACGCGCTTTGTTCTTCCTCGCCAACGCAGAGCGTCACCCAGTAGGCGCCGGGCGCGGCATGCGGTCCCTTGATGAAACCCTGCTGATTATCGTTGTGCGGGATGACCTTATGCGCATCGGGATAGCGCAGATCCCAGACGAAGCGATTCCAACCGGCCCTCGAGGGAATGCGAAGTTCTTTGGGCGTTTCATCAGAGGAAGCGGCATCCCCGCGCCCATCGCGTTCTGCCGCGGCTTTTTCTTCGTCATCGGCGTGCAGGCTCTTGAAGGTCTTGACCTCCTTGCCCTCGGCGTCTTCGATGCGCAAGCTGATCGTCGACCCCGGCTTTTCCCGCAGATAATAGGTGATCACCGCGCCCTTGGGCGGGTTGACGCCGCTATCCAGCCAGGTCTCCTTCCGACCGTGTTCGGGCGTCTCCTCAACCAGATAAGGCGCGACCGCGCCCAGCGTGCTCATATACTGCTTGCCGTCGCCGCTTTCAAAGAGGCCGTCGAAGACCTTGGGCAAGTGACGTTCCACACGGCGCGGGGCCAAAAGCTGCGCGGCTTTGTCGCCGATGTCGTCGCTATATTGATGAAGAACGGTCAGGTCATCCAGGATCCAGAAGGAGCGGCCGTGCGTCGCGATAACCAGATCGGTTCCCTTGACTTTCAAGTCGTAAACCGGGCAGACGGGCAGGTTGAGTTGGAAGCGCTGCCAGGACGGGGCAGTGTCTACGCGCTCGCTGTCGCCGCCATTAAGTGAAATGTACAAGCCGAACTCTGTGCCCAGGTAGAGCAAACCTTCGCGGTTGGGGTCTTCGCGGATGGCGCGGCAGTAATGATCGTCGGCGATGCCGGCGGTTATGAGCGACCAACTCTCCCCGTAGTCCGTCGTCTTGAACACGTAGGGCGCATAGTCATCATTCTTGTAGCGCGTGGCGGTGACGTAGGCGGTGGCGGCATCGTGCGGCGAAGGTTCGATCATGTTAAACATGCACCAATCCCCTAGACCCGGCGGCGTGATCTCGGTCCACTGCCCGCCGCCATCCCGCGTGATATGCAGCAAACCATCGTCCGAGCCGGCCCAAATGACACCGGCTTCGTGGGGGGATTCCGCCAGCGTATACACCGTGGCGTAGTGCTCGGCGCCAACGGCGTCGCGATTGATAGGACCGCCCGAGGGCTTGAGCGTCTCGGGATCGGCTCTCGTCAGGTCGGGACTGATCTCCTGCCAGCTTTGGCCCTCGTCAGTCGTCTTTAGAATCTGATTGCCGCCGATATAGATAATGCCGCTGTCGTGCGGCGAAAAGACGATGGGGTAAGTCCAGGCGAAGCGATACTTGTCCGCCCCCGCGCCCAAACCGGTGGACGAGCGCGGCCAGGTGGAGATGAGGCGGATCTGCTGTGTACGGTGATCGTAGCGCTGCAAGCTGTTGCCGCCGCCGGGCGAACTGCCGACGGCGCCGACATAAACGATATTCGGGTCATCGGGATGGACGGCGATATAGCCGCTCTCACCGGAGCCGGCGATATCGCAATCGTCCCACATGATCGATGAAAAGCGGCTGCGGCTGGGCACGCGCAAGCTGGAATTGTCCTGCTGCGTGCCATAGACATAATAGGGATCGTTGCTATCGACATCGAGGTGATAGAACTGCGCCGTCGGCTGATTGTATATGCTGGAAAAGGTCAAGCCGCCGTTAAGAGAGACGCAAGCGCCGCCGTCATTGCCGTGGATCATGATCTGGTTATTTTCGGGATGAATCCAAAGGTCATGGTCATCGCCGTGCGGCGTGGTGATCTCGCTGAAATTATGCCCGCCGTCGGTCGATTTCCAGAAGTTGAGGTTGTTGACGTAGATGGTGTTGGCGTCCAGCGGATCGGCGGTCAGGTGCATGTAATACCAGGCGCGGGAGATCAGGCGGTTGTCCTTGCTGCCCACGACCCAGGTCTCGCCGTAATCGTCGCTGCGATAGATGCCGCCGTCGGGCTGGTTCTCGATGATGGCCCAGACGCGCCCGCTCTGCGCCGGCGACGCCGCCACGCCGATCTTGCCCAGCAACCCTTCCGGCAGCCCCTTGTTGGCGCTGATGTTCTCCCAGCTGTCGCCACCGTCCAGCGAGCGCCACAGGCCGCTGTCCTCGCCGCCGGAGGAGATCTGCCAGAAGTTGCGATAGGCTTCCCAGAAGGCGGCATAGATGATGCGCGGATTGTTCTTGTCGATGCTCAAGTCGATAGCGCCGGCTTTGTCGCTGACGTGCAGGACCTGCTCCCAGCTATCGCCGCCGTCCTTCGAACGATAGACGCCGCGCTCGGCGTTCCTGCCGAAAGCATGGCCAAAAGCCGCCATGTAGACCAGATCAGCGTTTTCCGGGTGCGTCCGGATTTTGGCTATCTGCCGCGTCTCTTTCATGCCCAGGTGCTTCCAACTGCGCCCGGCGTCAGTCGATTTGTAGACGCCGTCGCCGATGGAAACATCGATGCGGATGGTGGTTTCGCCGGTGCCGGCGTAGATCACATTGGGATCGGCCGGCGCCACTTCCAGCGCGCCCACGGACGAAGCGCTGAAATAGCCGTCGCTGATGTTCTCCCAGTATTGCCCGGCATCCGTCGTCTTCCAGACGCCGCCGCAGACGCCGCCGAAGTAGAAGACATTGCTGTTGCGCGGGTCGCCGGCAACCGCGACCACCCGCCCGCCGCGGAAGGGTCCAATACAGCGAAACTCGCTGAGCCCGGCGAATTTGGAATCGGTCATGGGAGTGTCCTTTGGTTTATGAGAGCAAAGGCGTATTTTAGCGCGGGGGGTAGGTTTTCACCACCGAAGGTCGCGTAGACAGTGACCGCCGCACAGAGGCGCGGAGGTTATCATCCCAAAGGCACGAAGGTCACATAGGGAGGTTGTAGGGGCGAGCTGTCAAGTCGCCCGCCCGAAGGCATCAATCAGCAGGTCCATCAAGCTAGGCGAGAATCTCGACCACCAAGGCGCGAAGGGGTGTTTATAGGGACTAGCTATCAGGTCGCGCTCGTCACCTCAGCTGTGCCGAAGCGACGGTTCGACAGCGTCGACCGCCGCATTCTGGACATCGCGAAACTTCTGAACAGAACAGGGGCGCGACATTCGATCGGCGAGATTTCAGACTAACGCGGAGTCCCTCCCCCCGATGAAGGTTCTTCTCTTTCAGAGTAATCCCTCGGCAGCGAACCAGAAGGAGCGGGATTGACGCAAACAGAACGACCGGGCTCATTTCTGTTTACCCGCCAAGACCCGCATCGCACCCATTGGTTACTGGTCTTGTCCGATCCTTGTTTCGACGAGCTGTCACTTTTCCGTTCCGAGACGGTCGGGTTCGAGCTTCGCGTCAGGGTGGACTGGTTGGCGACACGCCCTTGCCCGCCGTCACTGCTTTGACGTGAACTGGAAACACTGCTTTGACGCGAACTGGAAGCGCTGCTTTGCGCGTTCTGGTCTTGCACTGGATTCTGGCGGGCGGCGCGCGATTGAATCCGCGCCTGGCGTTGCTCGGGCGTCAGCGTTTGCGCCTCGCCGGACAGGCATTCGTCGACGCTGCCCACGACCCAGCTTTGGGCGATAGCTGCCTCGCACCAGCCGCGCTTCCAGTCGAGGTCAGTCTGGCAATTCGCGCCGTCATCATAGCAGATGTTGCCGCTGAAACTGGTTGCTTGCGCTACGGTCGCCAAGAATAGGGTGAATACGCAACAAAACACCAGAACAATGTTGTTTCTCATGACAACTCCCTCTATTGCCGAATCTCAGCTTGCAAGATCTTAATCAATTATTGAGAGAATGTCAAAGGTTTCGGGGTTCAGAAATGAATGGCGCGTCATGCGAAAGAAATGAATATGGCCTCGCCGGCGCCGGCAACAGCGCCGGACGCAGCCGCGAAATCTTGAACACCGAATATGCTGGCTACGTTCACGACCGTCAAGTCAAAGGCTCTTCAGCGATTCCGAGAGAGTAGCGCAAGCAGGCCCGATTATTCGTTTTGGTCGCGGGCAACCCGCCAGCTCGCCCCACCATTTTCTCTGTGCCCTCTGTACCTCTGCGGCCAACACCCAAATCTTGACAACCCCGCCCCACATCCGTTCTAATCTAAGCTCAACCACGAACGGAGCAGCACCATGGCACGGGTCAAATTCACACCCAACCTGCAACGCTTCTTCCCCGACCTGAGCGAACTCGAGGTCGAAGCCGCCACCGTCGCCGATGCCGTCAGCGCCGTCGACCAGCGCTGGCGCGGCCTGGGCGACTACATCATCGACGAACAAGGCGCCCTGCGCAAACACGTCAATATCTTCATCGGCGACGAACTCATCCACGACAAACGAACGCTCTCCGATCGCGTTTCCGCCGATACCCGCATTTACATCATGCAAGCCTTGTCAGGTGGCTAGTCTTGTACGCGAGCCAATTGACCAAACAGATTACGTCATAGAGCCACCCCTACCCATTGCAATGGGGAGGGGCCGGGGGAGGGGTTGAAGAATGCGCAACAAACTACTCGTCGGCACCCGCAAGGGACTGCTCCTGCTCAACAGAAACGGCGCTGACTGGACCATCGAATCCGCCCACTTTGAAGGCATCCCCGTGCCCTATGCCGTGCATGACCCGCGCACTGACACGCTCTGGGCATCGCTCGATCACGGCCATTGGGGCGGCAAACTGCACCGCTCGCGCGACTTGGGCGCCACCTGGGAAGAGGTCCAAGCGCCCAAATACCCCGAAGGCGATACCGTCCCGCCCGATTTCACCGCCCCCGCGGCCACCAGCTATATCTGGCTGATCGAGCCCGGCGGCGCTGACGAGCCGGACCGCCTTTACGTCGGCACCGAACCCGGCGGGCTCTTCGTCAGCGATGACGGCGGCGACAGCTTTCAATTGATGGAGACGCTCTGGTACCACCCGAGCAACAAGCACTGGTTCGGCGCCGGGCGCGATCATCCCGGCTGCTGTTCCATCGTGGTCGATCCCCGCGACAGCCGCCACTTGATCGCCGGCATCAGCGTCGGGGGCGTCTACGTCAGCCATGACGGCGGCGAAACCTGGGAAGCGCGCAATCGCGGTCTCTACGCCGACTACCTGCCCGACCCGCATCACGACTACGGTCACGATCCCCATATCATTCTCGCCAGCCCATCCAATCCCGACGTGCTCTGGCAGCAGAACCATTGCGGCATCTACCGCAGCGAGAACGGCGGGCTGCAATGGCAGGACATCTCGGAGAATGACGGTCCCGCCGGCTTTGGTTTCGCGCTGGCGCTGGACGCGGAGGACGAACGCGTGGCCTGGGTGGCGCCGGCGGTCAGCGCCGAGTACCGCGTGCCGGTCGATCGCGCCATCCGCATCTGTCGCACCGAAGACGGCGGGCGGACCTGGCAGGACCTGCGCGAAGGCTTGCCACAGAATAACGCCTATGATCTCATCTTCCGTCACGCCATGGACGCGCGCGGCGATACTCTGGTCTTTGGCACCACAGCCGGCAATTTCTACGTCTCCGATGACCGCGGCGATCACTGGCGCTGCCTGGCGCATAACCTGGCCGTGGTCTACTCCGCGCGCTTTATGTAAACGGGCCGCCCGTTTGCTAGATGCCGGGCGTTTGGCGGGCGACAGGAAAAACCGCCCCTACAACTATCCCCTTGATTGGCGCATTATTTTGTGAATTGACCACTATCAGCGCAGGAAATGAGGAAAAACTGATGACGGATTCACCCGATATTCTGTTGAAGAAAATCCAGGGCTGCCTCTATGGCGGCGCCATAGGCGATGCCATGGGCGCGCCGGCGGAATGGCGCATGCCCCACGAGATTCGCGAGCGCTACGGCTATATCACCGACCTGGTCGAAAGCTGGGACGAAGCAAATGTGCGCGGCCGCGGCAACGGTCGTTATACCGATGACACCCACATGGTGCAGTTGCTCTCCCAATGTTATCTCGAGCGCGGCGACCACCTGGACGCCCACGAATTCTTCCGCCGCATCGTGCCGAAGATGGCGCTGGAAGACCGCTGGATCCCTGAATACGAACGCGAGATGAAGCTGGTCGAACGGCTCTTTTATCCCGAGAAGTGGCTCTACAATCGCTGGCTGGCCAATGCCGATCCGCGCACCGCCGGCGTCGGCAACATGGTCAACTGCGGCGCCGCCATGTACGCCGCCCCGGTCGGCATCATCAACGCCTGCGATCCCGCCCGCGCCTATGCCGAAGCGGTCGACATCTTCAGCGCCCATCAAGTCAGCTTCGGTCTGGAAGCGGCCGCTGTCCAGGCCGCTTGCGTGGCCGAAGCCTTCAAGCCGGATGCCTCCGTCAGCTCCATCATCGACGCTGCGCTGTCTGTCGCCAAAGACGGCACCGCCGATTGCATCGCCGCCATCGCCGAGGCAGCCGGCACGCTGAGCGACTGGCGCGAAGCCATCGCGCCCCTGCGCGATGTCATGCGAAAATATGACACCTCGCCCGATGACGCCAAAAGCGAGCGCGGCAACGGCACCGACGACTGGACACCTAGTCGCTCGCACAGCATCGAGGAAGTGCCGGTCGCGCTCGGCTTCCTGGTTGTGACCGGCGGCGACTTCGACGGCACGATCATGGGCGGGACCAATTACGGCCGCGACAACGACTCCATCGCCGGCATGGGCGGGGCAATCGCCGGCGCCCTGCACGGCATCGACGCCCTGCGCCCCGAATGGGTCGAGAAGATTAATAGCGCCAATCGCATCGACCTGATGCCCATCGCGGATGACCTGGCCGATCTGACGCGGGCGCTGCAAGCGCGGCAGCTAGCTGCCGCGCAGAGTAGGCAGGTTGCGTTTGAAAAGTTGGGTGGGTGAGGCGCTATGACCGCGCCAGAGGAAGTCGGAAAGCTGGTTAAACAGTTTGAGGAACGCAAGCCAGACAGCGAAACGGAATTGCGTACGCAGTTCGTTGACAAATTGTTTACCGCCCTGGGTTGGGATGTCGTTGACAACCGGCAAGTCGGCCTCGAAGTCAGCGTCATGGTGGACGAAGGCGGTATTAAAAAACCCAAACGCCCGGATTACGGCTTCCGCATCGGCCACACGACGCATTTCTTCGTCGAGACCAAAATGCCGCATGTCAACCTGGAGCGGAACCCCATCCCGGCTTTTCAACTGCGCCGCTACGGCTGGTCGGGCAATACGCCCGTCAGCGTCTTGACCGATTTCGAAGAATTCAGCGTCTATGATTGCCGCATCCAGCCCCAGCGCAGCGATCCCGCAGCAACGGCCCGCCTGCGTTATTATGAATATGGCGATTACATCGACAAATGGGACGAGCTTGAGTCGCGTTTCAGCCGCGAAGCCGTCGCCGGAGGCGCGCTGCGCGAGTGGATTGAAGGCGAGCGAATCCGCGGCTTCTTCAGCGTCGACCAAGCCTTCCTGCGCGAGATGGAAAACTGGCGCGAGCTACTGGCGAAGGACATCGCCCTGCATAACCGCGACCTCAGCCAACGCCAGCTTAATCTGCTCGTCCAGCGCGCGATTGACCGCATCGTCTTCCTGCGCATCGCCGAAGACCGCGATATCGAAGCCTACGGACGCCTGCGCAGCGCCGCAGGCGAGGGCAAAGAAGTCTATGAAGAACTGAAAATCCTCTTCAACGAAGCCGATGACAAATACAATTCCGGCCTGTTCCACTTCGGCAAAGAAGAGCGCGTCAGCGATCCCGACCTCGATTCGCTCAAGATCCACATCCCCGACGAGCCGCTGCGCCGCATCATCAAAAATCTGTATTTTCCCTTCAGCCCCTACGAATTTTCCGTGCTGCCCGCCGATATTCTCGGCCAGGTCTACGAGCAGTTCCTCGGCAAAGTCATCGAATTAAGCGCGGGCGGCGCGGTGCGCGTCGAAGAAAAACCCGAAGTGCGCAAAGCCGGCGGCGTCTATTACACCCCCGCTTATATCGTCGACTACATCGTGGAAAATACTGTCGGCGCATTGCTCAAAGGGGCGACGCCGGCAGAAGCGGAAAAACTGCGCATCCTCGATCCCGCCTGCGGCAGCGGCTCCTTCCTCACCGGCGCCTATCAGTACCTGCTCGATTGGCACCTGGATTATTACCGGGCCCGTCCCAAGCAGTACCGCAATCGCGTCCGCGAAATCGTCGGCGAGGGCATGATCCTCACGACCGCTGAAAAACGCCGCATCCTGCTGGACAACATCTACGGCGTCGATCTCGACCAGAACGCCGTCGAAGTCAGCAAGCTCTCCCTGCTGCTCAAGATGCTGGAGAAGGAAAACGACGCCACCGGCCGCCAGACCCTCATGTTCAGCGCCGGCGGACGCATCCTGCCCGACCTCAGCGGCAACATCAAATGGGGCAATTCCCTCATCGGCAGCGACTTTTATGACGGCAAGCAGCCCGCGCTTTTCACCGAAGAGGAGCGATTGCGGATTAAGTTCTTCGATTGGCATAGCGAAGACGGCTTCCCCGCGATTATAGATGCCGGCGGCTTCGACGCCGTCATCGGCAATCCGCCTTATATTCGCATTCAGACCATGAAAGAGACCGCGCCCGACACGGTGCCTTACTACAAGAAGAATTACATTGCTGCGTCCAAAGGCAATTACGACATTTATGTCCTGTTTATTGAAAGAGGAATCAATCTACTCAATAAACAAGGTAAGTTGGGATATATCGTACCAAGCAAGTTTTTCGCAACTGATTATGGCATTGCCCTGCGGGGTCTTTTGGCGGAGGAACAACTAATCGACCACATTGTAGATTTCGGACACGCTCAAGTGTTCGATAACGCCACTACATATACCTGTCTATTGTTCCTATCCAAAACTTCTGAACCAACATTTCGATATCTAAGTGCCGAACCGCAAGAAATGACAAGCGATAGGCAAGATTCAAGAATCATAAATAAGAGTACTCTGAGCGCTAAATCGTGGATATTTTTAACTGAGGACGAACACAATTTTCTATCCAAGTTGTCCGACAATGCTGGCAGATTGCTTGATTTACCCGCCGATATGTCACGAGGGTCAAGTAGTGGTGCTGATACTGTCATGTGTCTGAAATATAAAGATGGCAAGCTCTTTACCCGCAAAGATGAACCGGTTGAAATTGAAGTCGAGATGCTCCGGCAACCAATATATGCGACTGATTTCAATAGATATTCATTCAGTCCGAACAACAACGAACGAATCATCTTTCCTTATGAGGTATCAAGCAATGGCTATTCACTTATGGATGAGGACGTCATTAAAGCCAGATTTCCCAAAACATACTCGTACCTGCTTTCCAATAAGGAGCGTCTGTTGAAACGTAAACAATTCAAAGGGTGGTATTCTTTTAGTGCGCCACGCAACCTCAATTTACACGACAATGCGCAGATTCTTGTACCTCTACTTGCAAATAGAGGTCTTTTTTCTTTGTATCCCGATCAGGGTAACAGATATTGCCTTATGGCCAGTGGCGGTTTCAGCGTGTCGCTATCGAATAAGCAAGACACCTTATCCACTAAGTATCTTCTCGGTTTACTCAATTCACAGCTATTGTTTTGGAATCTGCGGCAAATAAGCAATAAGTTCAGAGGGGGATGGATAACTTGTACAAAACAGTATTTCGGCCAACTCCCCATCCGCACAATCGACTTTGACGACCCCGCCGATGTTGCCCTGCACGATCAGATGGTCGCACTTGTCGACAAAATGCTGGACTGGCACAAGCAACTCCCCGACTTGACCGGCGAGGCGCTCCGTATCGCCCAAGCTCGGATTGAGCGGACGGACCGCGAGATCGACGAGTTGGTGTATCGGCTGTACGGGCTGAGCGAGAATGAGGTGCGGATTGTGGAGGGTGGATAGCGAATCCGCAACTTCAACCAATGACCTTAAAATCTCTCGGTTCAGACAGTAGTCGCTCAGAACCTTGAATGTATCCTTTAACCGAGACCAATCTATTGTCCCAGTGCGCTGACCAAGCTTCCGCGTATTCATTTGTTTCAAGCGCAACCACTATCGTACGGGTTTTCCCTTCTTCCATTTCCCATTTTATGGTTACGTTGCGATCTACGTCGTCTGCACTCTGCGGACCTTTGGGTGATTTTAGACTTGCGACAGTACCTTCAACTGTCACAAACTCCGGTTGGATGTCTCGCAGTAAATTACTTGCTGATTTCAAGTATTCAAAATGATTTTGTTGTATATTAACACTGTTAATCTCCTTCAAGTCGTCGGGCACATATTTTCGTTTTTTGGACCACTTAATACTGAACTCAATCGCCATGCTATGGTCATCAGACATGCTGAGAATCGCGTCGCACATATTGGCGCTAAATCCGGTTTCGTATCCGTCTATAAGCGGTGTCACATCCTGCATCTTCGTCGCTTTATCTGTTGTCGCTAATCCTATGACAATTCTTTCCATGACGCGCTGTGGAAGCGGAGCCATGAACATATTTGTTTGAGTCTTAATCGGTGATTCAACACTGTACCCAAAGCTGCCAGAAAATGTGTGACCAAAGCGAATTTCGTCGAGAATTCTTCTTGGATTTGACCCATCCCTAGGATAGTAGGGTTTAGCATCTTTAACTTCGGAGTCGGCAGCACAAACAAAAAGTTGCTTAAGCCCAGAGATTGCCTTAAATGCTAAACGTAAAGGAGTAGAATTTGGATCAGCGTTTTCAGTAATGCGCAAATCAAATATGTCGCGATCGTAACGCAGTATGTCATTGACTATTGCGTCCGGCGTTTTACCTGTTGCCGACGAAAGCGTCTTTAATGCGTGCTCAACGTAGACATGGTAATCCGGGGCAGAAATGTCCTTGGGCAGCGCAATGTCTACAGGATGATCGCCCTGAAAAATTATCCAACGCTCGTTTTCATTGATAAGAGACCATCTTTCACGCTCAAGATATGATTTAATCTGGTGTGTTGGGAATGTACGTGCCTTCGCCAATGTCGTGCTCATGAATATTTGTCCTGTTTTGTCCGTTCAATTAACTCCAAAACAGTCTGAGAGTCGAAAACACTATCCTCCGGAATCGTTATGCTTTTTGAAGAATCGGGCTTGTTTGATGACTGCGCTTGACCAGTCAGTTCTGTCCAATAACAGCAGTGCCTCAAGCACATAATCTCGCGGTTCTGACTAAACCATGTCTCGGGGTCCTTAGGCATGTTAAATGCCACTAGAATCTTGATGCCTACCCCTGGCCAGTTGACGAGTTTGTTGTAGTCCCTGACTTTCATCGGGAAAATCAGGTTGCCATCTTTGAAGCTACATCTTGTAGAAGCTTTAAGCTGACAGTTAAAGACTACTCCGCCATCCTCATATCTGTTTGGATTTTGTGGGTTTTGAATCCAGTCGACTACTCTGATATCTATTCCCGCATCTCTTCTAGGAGTATCACAACTCTTGCCCGCGTTTGCTACAACTGCGTTAACGTACGCAACTTGCAGGAATTCCATCTTCAGATAATCTAGCGGCTGCATTCAGTATTTCCCATATATTCTTAGTGACTTCTCAAGAATGACCGCTTTCTTTACAATTGTAGTATACATTTGTCAAGTGCTGCCTTACAACGCTCACTCTTGCCTTTGTGGTGAAAAAATCTCTGTGAACTTTGCCCCTCCGCGGTCAGTGTCTACGCGACCTGCGGCAAAATCCAAAACCCGCGAACATTCAGTCGCCACCCACATCCCAATCCCTGCTACCCTGACCCCTATGAACGCCAAACCTGTTTCCTCACTGCCAGCATTCGCCGCCTCGCCCGCCAACTCGGAGGGGGTACCCCCCCCGTATACATACTGTATCTATATTTTTTAGAGATTTAGGGGGATTTTGCGGGACTATTCAGGTCAAACGGTCGCCCCCAACCAAGGCAAATGCCGCCAAATTCGCTGCCGGCGAGCGGCTGTGGTAAAAACTATGAAAACTGAGGATACAAGACATGACCCAACCCACCCGCAGCCAAACCTTCTTCAACGAGGACGGTGTCGCTGGCTTGACCCACCGCGCCTTCACCGCCGCCATGGGCTACGACAGCAACGACATGTCCCGACCCCTGATCGGCATCGGCAATACCTGGAGCGAACTCAACAACTGCAACGCGCACCTGCGCCAGCTCGCCGAAGCGGTCAAGCGCGGTGTCCTGCAAGCGGGTGGCCTGCCACTGGAATTCCCCACCATCTCCCTGGGCGAAATCTACCTCAGCCCGACCTCGATGCTTTACCGCAACCTGGCGGCCATGGACACCGAAGAGATGGTCCGCGGCAATCCCCTCGATGGCGTCGTGCTGCTGACCAATTGCGACAAGACCACGCCCGCCGCGCTCATGGGCGCCGCCAGCGCCGACATCCCGACCATCATGCTCAGCGGCGGACCCATGCTCAACGGGCATTACAATGGCGAGATCCTCGGCGCCTGCACCGACTGCCGCCGTTACACCGCCGAGTTCCAGGCCGGCGCCATCACGGCGGAGACCTACCAGGCTGTCGAGGAGAATCTGGTGCGCAGCGCCGGGCACTGCATGGTCATGGGCACGGCCTCGACCATGAATTCGCTGATGGAAGCGCTGGGCATCGCGCTGCCGGGCAATGGCGCTATCCCAGCCGCCGATTCGCGCCGCACCCGCCTGGCGCAAGCCGCTGGACGCCAGATCGTCGAACTGGTCAAAGCGGACATCCGTCCCTCGCGGATTCTGACCGCCGAGGCCTTTGACAACGCGATTCGTCTTTTGCACGCGCTGGGCGGCAGCACCAACGCCGTCGTGCACTTGCCCGCCATTGCAGGACGCGCCGGCGTCGACTTGCCGCTGTCGCGCTTTGACGAACTCAGCCGGACGACGCCGCTGATCGCTAATATGCGCCCCACCGGTCAATACCAGATGGAAGACCTCTTCTACGCCGGCGGGATTCCCGCCGTGCTCAAGAATTTGCTGCCGCTGCTCAACGGCGACGCCCTGACCGTGACCGGGACGACACTGGCGGAAAATGTGTCCTCAGCAGAAGTGAGCAATCCCGAAATCATCCGCTCGCTCGACGATCCGCTGGCTGCCGAAGGCGGTTTGAGCATCTTGCGCGGCAATCTGGCCCCCGATGGCGCGGTCATCAAACATGCCGCCGCCACCCCGGTATTGCTGAGGCACAGCGGTCCCGCGCTGGTTTTCAAGGACGTGGCGGATCTCAAGGCGCGGGTACACGATCCCGCGCTTGATGTGACAAAGGACCATGTGCTGGTGCTGCAGAACGCCGGTCCTGTCGGCGGACCCGGCATGCCCGAAGTCGGCAATCTGCCCATCCCGCAGAAGCTGCTCAAACAGGGCGTCCGCGATATGGTTCGCATCTCCGACGGCCGCATGAGCGGCACGTCATACGGCGCCATCGTCTTGCACGTCGCGCCGGAAGCCGCGCTCGGCGGTCCGCTGGCGCTGGTCGAAGATGGGGATATCATCGAGCTGGACGTGCCGGAGCGCCGCCTGCGCCTTCGCGTCAGCGACGACGATTTGGCAAAAAGACGGGCAAAGTGGGTTGCGCCGCCGCCGGCTTTTGGGCGCGGCTACGGCCAACTCTACCTGCGCAGCGTCAACCAGGCGCCGCAGGGCTGCGACTTCGATTTCCTGCGCGGGCGCGACCCGGCCGGCCCCGTCTGGCAGCCGAAGTTTTAGCATCAAAGGTTCAGATTGTTTTGCGGTTTTCCTACCACATTCCAGTTGACGTAACGGGTTTCGTCAGATGTAACCGGGTAATTGACAGGTGTGAACCAACTGCCGCCGAAATAGGATTTCGACAATAAGCGTTCTTTTACTGCAGCTTCTTGTTCGTCCCACCATTTTGGTGATACGATTATGCTTTCCACGTTGTGAAACATGAAGTCAACGAGTACATTTGCCTTCCTATCATGTGCCACCTTGTCGAACGATCTGATGAATTGCTCATTGGGTTCACTCTTGCCATACCAAGCAAATACGGCGAGACCGTATTTGGTTCTGTGCGGTAACACGTTAACAGATATTAGGTCCAAGGCATCTGGCGACGCTAAATCCTGAACGGGAGCGCCATTTACGTCACAAGCTAGGGTTCTTCCAGCGCTGCACAGAATTTGCGGCACACAGTCTAATTCCAATGCATAGTAATAGAAGTCAGAAAAGTCGCCATTGACGATTGCCTGTCCCATACTAGCAAGTATTTGCCCATCGGAAATTGCCATTTGTGTACCTGGCATCGCCATTCCAAAGAGCGACTCAACACGCTCTTGGATATCCGAATGATCTTCGAGATCCAGCCCCTGCGTATACAGGTCGCTTAACCTATGCTTATTGTATAGCTCCATCGTCAGGCTACGATACGCCAACAGTGAAACGTGATGCTGATCAACTCGCAAGTCTCGGTCTTCAATTGGAGCGAAAAGCTGATTGTCGTGATAGCCACAGTAACCCGTGAATGTTGATGCCTTGCTAACTCCCTTGGGGACCATTCTTAGCGGTGACTGTGTTGCCGTCATATCGAAGTCCAGCATGTAAACTCTGCCGTTACGGGAAATTTTCTTAAGCAGTTTTCTCTGTACTGTGTGAGCTTGGACGATCTTCCCCCGGCAATCGTCTGGTGCATTAGGATGAAGACATTCTCGCTTGACCTTCGCCTTACGGATTCTGGCGCTTAGTCTATGCGCTAACTGCTCTCTTTTCGATTTACCGGGCATGCAGAGTTGTCCTAGTCGTCGGTGATACACATTGCACTATACGTGATGAGATTATGTTGAGTTGCAAACCTACAGCCCGCGCGTCGCTCAGCGCCGGCACCGCAATCAGGTTCACGGCCGCTGCCATTTTTCAACCCCTTTTCTCTGTGTGCTCTGTGCCTCTGTGGTCTATCAAAAAAACCGCCCATACCCAAACGGCACCAGCAGCCCCGGTCGCCGCCCGCTGAGCGCCCACTCGGCCAGCAGCCGCGCCACCGCCGGCGCACTTCAAACCGGTTTCTCTGTGCCCTCTTTGCCTCTGTGGCGAAAGCCTTAAGTATCCAGTTCGCCGTCGGGCAGCCCGGCCGGCAGCGCCGCCGGCTGATCGAGCCTGCTCTGGATGGCGACATGCTGGCCCAGCGCCGCCGATTCTTCCAGCGCGCACATGATATCCAGCACATGCAAGGCGAGAGCGCCGCTGGCGCGATGCGGACGTCCCGACTGGATCGCATAGGCCATATCCGCCACGCCGGCGCCGCGCCCGATATTTGCCGTATGCGATAGCGGGACATCGGCCCATTCGCGCTGCCCACCGGGCGTGATCTGCACATCGCCGTCGAATCGGTTGGGGTCCGGCGCGCAAAGCGAGCCCTTTTCGCCGTGGATCTCGATCGGGGGCAGGTGATGTCCCCAGATATCGAAGCTGGTGATCACTGTGGCGATGGCGCCGCATTCGAATTCGAGCGTACCGGCGACATGCGTGTTGACCTCGACCGGAAGCGCCTGCCCCATCAGGGTTTCGCTTGTGGCGATGCGCTCCGGGAAGGTGATGCGCGCCGAGCCGGCCACGCGCGCCACCGGCCCCATCAGGGATACCAAGGCGGTCAGATAATAGGGACCCATATCGAAGAGAGGCCCGCCGCCCTCGAGATAGAAGATGCCAGGGTTCGGATGCCAAGCCTCGGGTCCATGGGCCATGAAGACGGCGGTCGCGGCAATCGGTCGGCCGATAATGCCGTCATCAATCACTTTGCGGGCGGTTTGCAGGCCGCCGCCGAGGAAGGTATCCGGCGCGCAGCCGACACGAACCCCGGCCGATTTCGCCGCCTTGATGACTTCTGCGCCTTCGGCGCGGCTGATAGCCAAGGGCTTTTCGCTATAGACGTGTTTGCCAGTTTCGATAATCTGGAGCGAGATTGCGGCATGTGCCGCCGGAATGGTCAAATTGACGACGATGTCGATGTCATCGCGCGCCAGCAGCTCGTCGACGCTGTATGCGGCCAGTCCGTGTTCGGCGGCGAATGCCCCCGCGCGGTCATCCAGGATATCCGCGCAAGCAGTTACCTTGATGATGTCAAAAAGCTCGCAGCCACGGATATACGCCGGCGCAATATTGCCGGTACCGATCAGTCCAAGATTTAATGTCCGCACACTCGCTCCTTTTGCGCGTAAACTCAATGGGTATTGTGTCTTGGCTGTGAATCAGCGCTACATGTCGAGCACGCCGTCGGGCAAGCCTGCAGGGACCGCCTGCGGCTGATCCAGCGTACTTCTGATCTCGACATGACGACCCTGCTCCGACGATTCTTCCAGCGCGCACATGATGTCCAGCACATGGAAGGCGAGGTCGCCGCTGACGCGGTGCGGGCGTCCCGACTGGATGGCATAGGCCATATCCGCGACGCCTGCGCCGCGGCCGATATTGGGCGTATGCGTCAGCGGGATATCGACCCAATCGCGCGTCCCGCCTTTGATCGCCGCTACCTCGCCATCAAATCGGTTTGGGTCGGGAACGCTGAGCGATCCGTCGGCGCCGTGGACTTCTATGTGGGGCAGATGATTCCCCCAGACATCATAGCTCATGATCACCGTTGCAATGGCGCCGGTCTCAAATTCGAGTGTGCCGGCGACATGCGTGTTGACCTCGACCGGCAGAATCTGGCCCTTTAGCGCTTCACTGGTCGCGATGCGCTCGGGGAAGGTCATTTGCGCCAGCCCGGCGACGCGTAGGACAGGACCCATCAAATTGACCAGCGCCGTCAGGTAATACGGTCCCATATCGAAGAGCGGTCCACCGCCCTTGAGATAATAGAAACCGGCGTTGGGATGCCAGGACTCATGCCCGTGCGACATCCAGGTAGCGGTCGCGGCGACGGGCGCGCCGATCCTGCCGTCGCCGATCGCTTTGCGCGCTGTCTGCCCCCCACCGCCGAGAAAGGTATCGGGCGCGCAGCCCATGCGCAGGCCCTTGTCGGCCGCGGCCTTGATAATCGCCGCGCCGTCAGCGCGGTTGAGCGCCAGCGGCTTTTCGCTGTAGGCATGTTTGCCCGCCTCGAGGATTTGCAGCGAGACCTCGGCATGCGCTGCCGGGATGGTTAGGTTAAGGACGATATCGATTTCATCGTTGGCGAGCAAATCGTCTACGCTGTGCGCGGTCAGTCCGTGCTCCGCGGCGAAGGCCTCCGCGCGGTCGACCAGAATATCGGCGCAGGCGACGACATTGATGACCTCAAAGGGCTTGCAGCCGCGTATATACGCCGGCGCGATATTGCCAGTTCCGATGATTCCAACATTCAGTATTCCCACTGCATCTCCTACTCTCTCTATATTTGACATAGCGCCTTGCTCGCGCAAGGATAAGTCTTGCCACTGTGCGAGAGCGCGGAAATCTATATCGCCGATTGCGCGCCGGGCGGCTGCGGAAAGAATTCAAACGATGCGGCGCATAGACTTCAGTGTGATGGCTTACTTCATAAACTCCGGTATGTTGCCGCGGACCATGGGCGGGTTGGAAACCGGCTTCGCCCAATTGATGGCGTTAGCGATGACCTTGCGAATATCGTCGCGATAGTACATGGGATAGGTCTCGTGACCGGGTCGGAAGTAAAAGATCTTGCCTTGCCCGCGCTGGTAACAACAGCCGCTGCGGAAGACCTCGCCGCCTTCAAACCAACTGATAAAGACCAGATTGTCGGGGGCCGGGATGTCGAAGTGTTCGCCGTACATTTCCGCTTCGGGGATTTCAATATACTCGGGCAAGCCGTCGCAGATCGGGTGCGAAGGATCGACCACCCAAATGCGCTCTTTTTCGTCGACTTCTCTCCACTTAAGCATGCAGCCGGTGCCCATCAAGCGGCGGAAAATCTTCGAAAGATGCCCGGAATGCAATACGATCAACCCCATGCCATTTAGTACGCGTTCTTGCACGCGATCGACGATCTCGTCGCTGACTTCGTCATGCGCCGTATGCCCCCACCAGGTCAACACGTCAGTATTGTCCAGCAGATCTTGGCTCAGGCCGTGTTCCGGCTCATCGAGCGTCGCGGTTCTTAGGTCGAAGCCGTATGGTTCCAAGCCTTCTTTCAGCGCGTTGTGCATGCCATCGGGGTAGACTTTGGCGATCGCTTCGCTGTGCCTTTCGTGACGGTATTCGCTCCAGACAGTCACGCGGATGGGTTTCATGGCGTCCTCACATTACAATTGAATCAATAAGCAGGAATTATGCCCCGCCGACTGGGGATTTACAATTAATTTTTTCGGTAGATTTGAATCGGCCTTGCGAGGCTATGGACAGTTGCCGCCCCATTTTTCCCAGAGCTTATTTGATATTGTCAGCCGGATCAAACTGCGCTTTGCTGTAAATGAATTCGAGCGGAATCTCATATTCTGGCGCGGGGATAACCAACCTGGCGTCCAGTCCCGACGCCACGCGATACCGCCGTTCATCGCCTTGTCTCGTATATGCTTCGATCAATGGCTTGTCCTGGGCAACAAGAAAATAGCCGAGAAGCGACGGAATTTGCAGATATTGCTCACGCTTCTGGCTGCGGTCGATCAACTCTGTTGATGGCGACAAGATTTCGAATATCAGCGTTGGATTCAACAGCGTATCTTGCGTGACATATTGGCGGAATCTTGGCTCGCCACAAACAACAACCAGGTCGGGGTAGGTGTAGATCCCGGCCTTATCGACCTGCACGCGCATGTCGCTGGTATAAGTCTCGCAACCACGAACAGCGAGTCCACTGTCTAGAGCTACCGCCAGTTTTGTACTAATGAGATTGTGCGATCGGCTGGCGCCTGTCATCGGATATATCCTGTTGTCAATCAATTCATATTTCGTGGGCTGCTGGCTTTCCCAAGCCAGATAATCATCCGCGCTGACCAAGTATTCCGCCAGTTGTTCCGCCATCGCACTTTTTCCTGATTCTAGTATCCACACATAGCATAACATGTCTCGGCTACGCTATCGCGCGGGATTTTATTGTGCCCCGCATTATGCACGGATCAGCCCTGGTTCACAACTCAATTCTCCCGCTCGATGTCGCCCAGATCCCTTCATTGCAGTGCGTCGAAAGCGGCAATTGAGGGCTATGGCAGAACAACGGCAAAGGTTATGCTAATTGAGGAGATTTAACTTGGAACTGCTGTCAATTGCTTTGATCGTTCCGGTAGCGTTTGTGATGCGCGCGTTCTTGGCGTTCAATGTTGAATTGATGAAAGCGCTGTTTTACCAGCTACTCGACTTCGACGTCCTCGAAGCGCACCTGCCGGTAAACCTCGCTGAGCGGAAGCTCGCAGCCAAGCGACGAGATGGCCAGACTGGCCTCCAGGCCGGAAGAAACACGATGTCGCCAGGTATCTCCATCGCGAATGGCGGCTTCAATGCGCGGCCGGTCTTGCGCGACGAGGAAATAGCCTTCGAGCGACGGGATTTGAAGGTACTGCATGTACTTCTGATTGCGGTCGAACGACTCTGTTGTTGGCGACAGAATCTCGAACAGAAGCGTGGGATTCTCTAGCGTGGTCTGAAGCGCTCCGGTACGGAATTTCTGTTCTCCGCACACAACTATGACGTCGGGGTAGACATAGGTTCCTTCAAGGTCGACTAATACGCCAATATCAATGGCAAATACTTCGCATCCTCGGCTTTCCAGTCTATTCTCAAGCGCGAAGGCAAGGTTTAAGTTGATGCGATTATGAGATGGGCTTGCACCTGTCATCTCAATGACCCTGCCGCCTATTAGTTCATGTCTGAATGGTTGTTTGCTTTCCCATTCAAGGAATTCTTCTACGCCCAGCAGACGTTCCGCTAGCTTTTCCGCCATATCAACCGCTCCCGATCTCGGGCTCGCATACATAGCATATCACATTCGCGCTGCGGTATCTCGCTCCTCTGTTTACGTAAACCGCGTTGCTCATGCGACGAACAGGCTTACGATTTTGCGCTCGGCGGCAGACCTTTTCGCTGCCGCCGAGCGGCTACAAGCGCGCCTGAATGCCTGCCATGGCCTCTAGCGCCTTGATGATGCTGTGGTTGCCGTCTCCACCAAGTCCCTGCGCTTGCAGCGTCCGGTACAGGTTGAAGCAAAGGGCGGTCGCGATCACCGGCACGCCCATCTCGTCGGCGGCGCCCAGCACCAGCCGCAGGTCTTTCTGCTGCAAATCAATCGAGAAACCCGGCTCCCAATAATCGCTGATGACTTGCGGCCCGCGATTAGCCAGCATCCAACTGCCGGCCGCGCCGCCGGTCACCGCAGCCAGCATCTTTTCCAGATTGACGCCGCCGGCCTGAGCGAAGAGCAGCGCTTCGCTGGCCGCTAGCATATTGACAACACAGAGGATCTGGTTCGAGAGTTTGACTGTCTGCCCGGCCCCTTGTTCGCCGACGTGGGTGATGGTGCTGCCCATGGCTTCAAAGTACGGGTTGGCGCGGGTCACATCCGCGTCGCTACCGCCGATCATGATGCTGAGCGTGCCCTTGGCCGCGCCTTCGCTGCCGCCGCTGATGGGCGCGTCGAGCATGGAGACCCCTTTGGCCTTGAGCTGCTCCGCGATTGCCACTGTATTGACCGGGTTGATGGTGCTCATATCGATGACCAGATCGCCTGCCGACGCGCCGTGGATGACGCCGTCGGCGTCCAGGATGACCGCTTCCACATCGGGCGTGTCGCTGACGCAGATGATGATGATATCGCAGGCTTCTGCCACCGCTTTGGGCGAGTTCCCAGCAGAAGCGCCGCGCTCAACGAAAGGCGCCATGCGGCTAGCCGTGCGGTTCCAGACCGTGACATCGAATCCGGCTTTCATCAAGTTGTCGACCATGCCGCGGCCCATGATGCCCAAGCCGATGAATCCAACTTTTTCGCTCATGTGAAAACCTCATTATGCGTGAAATGGATGTGGGCAATGGTAACGCGAAAGTGAAACGTAGTACAGGTTGAGAGGATGCAACAAATGTTCTGTTGCGACATACATAGCAATTGACTACGCTGAGGTTAGTGTTATTGTCTGCGTCCTGAAACTTGCGATTGTAATCTGGAGGCAAATCATGCTCAATTTAGGTCCAACTGATCTGTTTATAATCGTAGTATACGTTGGTTTCTTGCTTGTACCGTTGGCAGTGCTTTACCTCATCATTCGTCAGGCGGTGCTATCCGCCCTCCGCAAGTTTTATCGCGAGCTTGATGAGGCCGATAGCAAGCGCAAGGTGAATCTCACGATTTGAGGTAGTGTATCCTTTTCGGTTGAAATACTTTTGGGCCATTCCTCGACATGAGGTCCTTAACCCAGAATACCAACGATCTGGTAGGGGCGACTGACCTGCAGTGTCGGCGGTCAGTGTCCAGGCGACCCGCGCGCAGCGGCGAGTCGCCCGATGCTCATTCAGTTACTATACGTCGAGCGATCCAGCGGATCGCCCTTACCGGCAGTCATTTGGTTGTTGTTTTCAATTTCAACCGGCCTGGATACACTAGCTGATTTGATTGAAGGCGGCGGCTTGTGATAACATAGCCACAATGTCAACGTTGTTCCAAGGTCACATCATGCCAAGCGAAGACATCCCGGTCGGGCGCATTGAACTGGAGAAGCAGCCCCTGCAAAGCACCCTAAACTTCATCAGCGACAGACAAGCCGTCGTGGAAAACAGCAAGGCGATTGAGGAACTCCGCCAAATGCTGCAAGCCATCATCGACCATCTGGGTGTTCCTTACAAGCCGAGCGACTTCAAAGCGGAAGAGAAAGCAGATCAGCCTTAATCGTCAGTTTGGGAATACCCCAACTTTTGCAGCTCGCCCCAAAAGCGCTCCACATTGCCCAGCTTGACCTCATCAAAGCCGCGTATCATGTCTGGCAGTCCCGCCAGTCGCGCCGCTGCTGCGTAGTTGTCTTCGCTCAGCTCGTCGACGGCGGCGAATATCAAGCGGCGGTACTGAACGATCAGGTCGCGCTCGACGCGCCGCACCTTGTCGTAGCCGAAGAGGTCAAAGGGCGTGCCGCGCAGTCCTTTTAGCGCGTAGAGCCCGCGGTACACCAGCTCGAACCAGCCCCCGAACTGCAGCTTTCGCTTGAGACCGAAGGCCTTCAATATGGGCGGGTGCAAGTGATAGCGCAAGCGGCCGTAGTCGCCAAATTGCTCGCGCATGGCCGCTCGCACGTCGCTTTTGAGGCTCAGCCTGGCCACTTCGTATTCGTCCTTGTACGCCATCAACTTGAAAAGATAGCGCGCGACGGCCTCGCTTAGTTCGCAACGGTCCGGGCAAACCGCGCGTTCCTTGTCATGGACACGCTTGACATCCTCGACATAGCGTTGGGCATAGGATTCGTCTTGATAGGCGATCAATTCCGGCACGCGGACTTCCAGCAGGCGCTCAAGTTCGCCGCATGCGCCGACAGAATCCACCAGCGCTTTCGCTGCCGGGGATAGCTCGAGCGCTTCCACGAACGCGCCTTTGCGCCCCAAATCCAGTTCGGCCAGCCAGGCCGGATCGGCCACTGCCAGCCTGCCGGCGCGGAAGGCATGCTGGTTCTCCGTCACCTTGACGCCGTTGAGCTCAATCGCGCCGTCGATCGCCGAGGCGCTCATCGGCAGCAAACCGGCCTGATATGCAGCGCCGATGACAATCATATTCGCCATCATGTGATTGTCGAACAAGGCTTCGGCCATGCCGATGGCATCAAAGAAGACGTTTTTGCCCGCCCGCGTCTGCCGGTTGATCACCTCCAGTATATGATCCGCCTCGGGGTATTCGACTGTGGTGTCGCGGACCATGGCGCCGGTCGGCACCTGGCTGGTGCTGACGACGGCGACACTGCGCTGGGGATGGGCGCGCACCAGGTTTTTGCCCTCAGTCGCCGTCAGCGCGTCAAAAACCAGGAAAGCGTCGGCCGCGCCATTGCCGACCTTGCATGCGATATCAATCGGCTCGGCGGTGATTTTGAGGTTAGAGACGACGGGCCCGCCTTTTTGGCTGAGGCCGGTCTGATCGAGTGACCTCACATGTAGCCCGTCCAGCGCGGCTGCCGTGCCCAGGATCTGGTTGGCGGTGACGACTCCGGTGCCGCCGATGCCCATCAGCAGGATGTTGGCGGCGCCGTTGAGATGGCGTTCCGGTTCGGCGATTGCTCGCTCAACCCTGAAGACCGGCTTTGACTGCGCGCGCGGTTTGTCCGCCGGGATTACGCTCATGAAAGCGGGACAATTGCCGTCCAGGCAAGTGTAGTCCTTGTTGCAGGACGATTGATGGATCTGGGTCTTGCGGCCGAATTCGGTTTCGACGGGCTGTACACTCAAGCAGTTGGAAACACTGCCGCAGTCGCCGCAGCCTTCACAGACAGCTTCGTTGATGAAGATACGCAAGGCGGGGTCGGCTGCGTAGCCGCGCTTGCGTTTGCGGCGCAGGTTGGCCGCGCATTCCTGGTCATAGATCAGTACGGTTACGCCTGGCGTATCGCGCAGATGGAGTTGCGCCTCATCCATGCGGTCGCGATCCCAGACTTCCGCGCCCGGCGCCCAATTGGTATCGGGCGCGAAGTTGCCCGGGTCCGAGGAAACGACGATGGTCTTGGCCACGCCTTCGGCATAGAGAAAATGCGTGAGCTCGGGCACCGGCATCAATCCGTCGGCTTGCTGCCCGCCGGTCATCGCCACTGCCGAGTTGTAAAGGATCTTGAAGGTCATATGCGTGCCAGCGGCGCAAGCTTGTCGTATCGACAGCGAACCGCTATGGGCGAAGGTGCCGTCGCCGATGTTTTGAAAGATATGATCGATATCGGAAAATAGCGAAGCGCCGACCCAATTGGCGCCCTCGCCGCCCATCTGCGTGACGCCGGAGGTGTTGCGGTCCATCAGGATCGCCAGGGTGTGGCAGCCGATGCCGGCAGCCGCCATCGAACCATCCGGCACTTTGGTCGAGCGATTGTGCGGGCAGCCCGAGCAGAAGTAGGGCTGCCGCGCCAGGATCGGAATCGTGCCCATGTCGGGCAAGGTATTGATCTGATTCAGCCGACGTTCCAGGAAAGGGATATCGACGCGCCCGATCAACCGGCGCGCCAGCACGCGCACGATTTCGTCGGCGTCTAGTTCGTTGTCGGCCTTGACCAGGCGCTGGCCCCGCTCGTCCTTTTTGCCGACAATGCGCGGGGCGCCTGGCAAGGCGTACAGCTTCTCCTTGCAGAACATTTCGATGAAGGAGCGCTTCTCCTCAATGACCAGGATCTCTTCCAGGCCATCGGCGAATTGCCGCAAGATATCGGGTTCGAGCGGGAAGATCATGCCGAGTTTCAGCAGACGAATGCCGATTCTCTCAAGTTCCCCGTCGTCCAGCCCGATGTCCAGCAGCGCTTGACGCAGATCATAGTAGGTCTTGCCCGCGGCGATGATCCCCAGCCAGGCGCCTGGAGTCGGCACGGTGATCTTGTTGAGCTTGTTGGCTTTGGCGAAGGCCAGGGCGGCGTCCAGGCGCACATCGTGGATCTGCTGCTCCAATTGCAGGCTGTAGGGCGAAATCAAGGCGGTGTTCTGCGTATGGCGCCAGGGCTTGCCGTCTACCGTGAATTGCGGCTCGACGATCTGGATGCGCTCGCGCGATACCTCCGCGCTGCTGTATTCATCGGCGACATCGGTGACGATCTTGAAGCCCACCCACAGCCCGCAGAAGCGCGACAACTCGAAACCGTACCGGCCCATATCGAGGATTTCTTGCACATTGCCGGGGAAGAGTATCGGCATCAGGGCGTCGTAAAGCGCGACTTCGGAATGCGAAGGGATGGTTGAGGACTTGCACGAAGGATCGTCGCCCGCCAGAGCCAGCACGCCGCCATATCGGCCGACGCCGGTCAAGTTGGCGTGTTTGAAGGCATCGCCGCTGCGGTCGACGCCAGGACCCTTGCCGTACCACATGCCCAGGACGCCGTCGTACTTGGGATCGGGCAAGAGGTTGGCGGTCTGGCTGCCCAGAATGGCGGTTGCGGCAAGCTCCTCGTTGACTGCCGGGATGAAGCGGATATGATGTTCTTCCAGCAATCCGGGGATTTGCTCCAGCACCATGTCAATGATGCCCATAGGCGAGCCGCGATACCCGCTGATCAAACTGCCAGTATGCAATCCGCGGCCTTTGTCCGCCCGATGCTGATCCATCGGCAAGCGCGCCAGGGCCTGTGTCCCGTTCAGGATGACGCGACCGTTTTCTACCGTGTAGCGGTCTTGCAAGTTAAAGTCTTGCAGACCCTGTTTCGTTTTGACCGACGAAGCCGGAGCCTTTTCTTCAATCATGCGAGCCCTTTGCAACTAGGATGCCATGGGTTCTCACCCTCTTTTATAACAGAAAAGGATAAGCAAAACACTTTAGATCGAGACAAGCCAGGCGCTCGCCGCCAGAATCAACATGGCGAGCAGAGCAATGATTAGGGTCAGGCGCCGTTCTTTTCGGCGCAAGCGATCCCACTCGCTGTCCCCGTCCTTTCCATGTTGCAGGAGCAAGCTGACGCGCTCCAAAGCCGGCGCGACGCTCATTTGCAGCGACAAGCCGAGGATCGCCATCATCACAATCAACAGGTGCTTCAGCAACAAGACGCGGCTCCATTGATTGTCGAGCTGAAGCAGGCCGTCGTAATTGGGGTCGGCTGTCATCTGCAGCAAGCCGGTGACGATCAACACGACGAGCGCCAGGTTGCTGACCCCGGCAAAGCGCCTCCGGATGCGAAGCAAGATTTGATGCAGAGCTGCCTCACCCTCTAGCACTTTGTTGACTTGCGGGATGACCAGGAATGTGATCAGCAGAATGCCGCCGATCCAGACGACGGTCGCCAGGATGTGGAAGAAGAGGCTGATCGCCAGGGCAGCTTGCGACATAACTCTAGGTCTTCCACTGTAGTGAGAGAGCAGTGGCTCTGTCACGGCGGCACTTCGCAGGACGTTTTCGAAGCCGGAGGAGGATGATTTCAAGTACCGAGGAGGGCATAAGAGTCACCCTTCCCCGATGCTTCGCTGAGGAGCGGGCAGTTTTCGACAGGCAGTTGATGGCAAGGCGTCAGCGTTCAATGAAGCGCAATTCGTCCTCAAATGCTGGGAAGATGCCCTCATTTTGCCCCCTTTTTAGGTAACAGTATAGATAGAGTATGTATACGTGGGGGGGGGGTACCCCCTCCCCAGATCGGAAGCTGAGGACAGG